>JABIZW010000032.1 GCA_018666295.1 Halieaceae bacterium | reverse complement strand
TGCACGCAATTGGCCTGATATTTTGACCGAGTCGGAACGCAAGCATTGGCGTGACCATTGCCGAGAACAATGGCTAAACAGCAGTCACTTGAATCTTGAGATGTTCCAAAAAGTGCTTTTGGAGGAGCTGTCTCGAGACGGCCTGACTGGGAAGCAGGCCTTTGCGCTCAATGAGTTAGAGCGCTGGGTATCAGAGCAGTGGGAAATTTTAGATGTCAGCACCGCTTCTGTTTAAACTAGGGGCGCAAGTGCGCTACGTCGCGTGCAGGGAGAAAAGAGCGCTGTGAAATTCGCTGGGCACCACATATTAGGAATCGGTCAGTTTGATCGCGCAGAGGTCGATCGAATTTTCGAGATTGCTGACCGGATGCGTCCGTATGCACAGCGAGAACGCAAGACAAGCGTGCTTGAGGGCGCGATCCTTGGTTCCATGTTTTTCGAACCCTCAACTCGCACCCGAATTAGTTTTGGTAGCGCGTTTAACCTTTTAGGTGGGCATGTCCGCGAGACAACGGGCTTTGAGAGCACGGCGATTGCAAAAGGTGAGTCGCTTTACGACACCGCCCGAGTACTCAGTGGCTACTCTGACGCCATTGTCATGCGCCACCCCACAGCAGGATCTGTGCGTGAGTTCGCCAGCGCAAGTCGCGTACCCGTGATCAATGGGGGTGACGGCTCAAACGAGCATCCCAGCCAAGCGCTACTCGACCTTTACACGATTCGCAGCGAGCTTGCCGATCGCCAACGCGGTATCGACGGGCTCAGAATCGCAATGGTCGGCGACCTTCGATTTGGTCGCACCGTGCATTCACTCTCAAGACTACTGACGCGATTTAACAATGTCAGTGTGAGTTTGGTGGCGCCTTCGGAGCTAAAAATGCCAGGCGAGTTGGTCGATGAGATGCGCGCTAATGGTATAGAGGTGGTTCAAACCGATCAGCTCGAAGCCGGTATTGCCAATGTTGATATTGTTTACTCAACGCGCATTCAGGAAGAGCGGTTTGAGTCTCAGGCGGATGCCGACCTTTATCGCGGACGCTTTCGTCTCAATCAAAGTATTTACACTGCGTTTTGTGAGCCGAACACGGTCATTATGCACCCGTTACCGCGTGACTCCAGAGAGGGTGCACAAGAACTTGACGTCGACCTCAATGACGACCCTAATCTTGCGATCTTTCGGCAGTCTGACAACGGCGTCCTCGTACGAATGGCGTTATTTGCCTTGATTCTGGGTGTGGCAGATCAGGTGGACGACTACTCAAGTCCGGTGAGCTGGAGCACGGAGCGACGGTTTTGAGCGACGTCGCGCTGGTTTACGGCGCTCGTGACGTCGAGGTGACACGTCGCGAGACACTGTTCGAGGGGTACTTCCGAATGGATGCGATGACGCTTAAGCATCGTCGTTTTGACGGCAGTTGGACCGAGGGTATTCGTCGTGAAATGTTTGAGCGCGGCGACGCTGTGGCGGTCTTGCCGTGGGATGTCGAGCGCGACCACGTCATTTTAATTGAACAGTTTAGGCCCGGTGCTATTCGAGAAGATGAATCACCTTGGATGCTCGAAGCGGTGGCTGGAATTGTCGAACCGGGTGAGTCTGACGACGCGGTGGCGCACCGTGAAGCGCTGGAAGAGGCTGGATGTACCATGGATGCACTTCTCCCGGTGGTCTCTTATTACCCAAGCCCCGGCGCGTGTTCAGAGCAAATTCGGTTGTTCCTTGGGCGCGTGACTTCTGCGGCCGTTGGCGAGGTGAAAGGCCTCGATACTGAACACGAAGATATTTTGGTGCATTCGATACCGCGAGCAGAGGCCATTTCGCTGTTAGACGAGGGGAAGATCAATAACGGCCTCACAATCATCGCCTTACATTGGCTAGCGCGTCATGGCGAGGGTTTGAGAGCGGAGTGGTTAGTCACGTGACGGAGGTTGCGGGCGAGCCAGAGGGTAGGCGGCGTGGGCTGTTAGGCGCCAGTTTTGTGGTCAGTTTGGGCACCACGTTGTCGAGAGTGCTCGGTCTTTGCCGTGACGTTGTACTGGCCAATCTACTGGGCGCTGCACCGAATGCGGATGCGTTCTTTGTCGCTTTTAAGATCCCTAATTTTTTAAGACGCCTCTTTGCCGAGGGCGCCTTTTCGCAGGCGTTTGTTCCTGTGCTCACCGAGGTGCGCGAGCAAGGCTCCCACGACGAAGTGAAAGCACTCGTCAACCGAGTGGCGGGTGTGCTTGGTGGATCGTTACTGCTTTTGACTTCCCTGGCCATGATTATGGCGCCTTGGGTGGCGCTCTTATTTGCGCCCGGGTTTAGCCGAGACGCGGCGAAGCTTGCGCTAACAGCGGACCTCATCGTGTGGACCTTTCCCTATTTACTGTTAATCAGTTTGACGGGTTTTTGCGGTGCAATTTTGAACACTTACGGACGCTTTGCGGTTCCTGCTTACACGCCGGTGTTGCTTAATCTATCGCTGATTACTGCGGCCCTCGTCTGGGCACCGGCCATGCCTGAACCGGCGCTTGGCTTGGCGATGGGGGTCATGCTCGCCGGTGTCATTCAGTTGTTATTTCAGTGGCCTGCATTGCATTCGCTCCAACTGACACCAAGGCCTGTTTGGGATACGCAGGATCCGGGTGTTCGCAAAATAATGACGTTGATGGTGCCCGCACTCTTCGGTGTCTCAGTCAGCCAGATCAACTTGTTGTTTGACACTGTTTTGGCCAGTTTACTTCCCGATGGCAGCGTGGCATGGCTTTATTACTCTGACAGGTTAACCGAGCTGCCCTTGGGTATCTTTGCCATTGCCATCGCTACGGTGATGTTGCCCGCGCTTTCGGCGCTGAATACACGTGCTGAATCGGACGCGTTCGCGCGAACCCTCGCCTGGGCAGCTCGAAATGTTTTACTCATCGCAGTGCCGGCAACCGTTGCGTTGTGGCTCCTGGCAGAACCCATATTGGCGACCCTATTCCAGTATGGGGCGTTCACAAACGACGACGTATTAATGGCCTCCGCGAGCTTACGAGCCTACACGCTCGGCTTAGGCGGCTTTATGCTAATCAAAGTTCTGGCGCCTGGTTACTACGCGCGCCAAGACATGAAGACGCCGGTGAAGATCGGTATTATCGCGATGGTCAGTAACATGGTGTTGAACGTTGTTTTTGTGTTTCCACTGATGTGGTATTTCGACATGGGCCACGTGGGGCTCGCTTTGGCAACCAGCGTGTCCGCATGGATTAATGCGGGACTTTTGTATTTGGGCCTTCGCCGCGAGGGTTTGTCGCTTACTGAGATCTTGGCGCCTAAGTTTGTGCTTCGGATGCTTGCCGCTGTCGTCCTCATGGCCCTTATTATCAGTGCGTTGACGCCGGATTATCCCGTTTGGCTCGACGCGGATGTGGGTTGGCGCGTCACTCGCATGACGACGCTTGTGACTGCAGGACTTGCAAGCTTTGTCCTTGTATTGGCGGTTTCTGGTTTAAAACTCAAAGCGCTTAAGGATCCCAGTGGACGCTAAACAGGCGATAGTCCGGCTCCGGTTCTGTATACTTTCGTCTGTCACCTGATTGCGCAAGGCACCATGAAACTCATTCGAGGACAGCATAATTTTTCGGGATCCTCTCCGGCGGGTAGCGCAGTAACCATTGGCTCGTTTGATGGCGTGCACCGAGGGCATCGAGAGGTCTTAGCTCACTTGAAACGTGAGGCTGACCTGCGTGGACTCTCGACCACGGTTGTTACCTTTGAGCCGCTACCGGGTGAGTTTTTGTTTCCAGACCAAGCGCCGCCGAGACTCATGACCTTTAGAGAGAAATTTCGAGCCCTTAAAAGCCTGGGTATCGACAACTTAATGTGTCTTAAATTTAACGACGCATTGCGGGCGATGTCCCCGCGAGAGTTTGTAGAACGCATTTTTATCGACGGATTAAGTGCGCGTTACATTGCATTTGGCGATGATTTCCGGTTTGGAAAACAGCGGGCGGGCGACTTTGCCTTTACTCAGCGCCTGGCGGATGAGCTGGGGTACGAGGTGGTTCCAACGTCAACATTTGACCTCGATGGCGAGCGAGTCAGTAGCACGCGCATTCGGTCTGCACTTTTAGACGCCAACTTTGTGCAGGCGGCCCATCTCTTAGGACGACCGTTTAAACTTTCGGGAAAAGTCCTCAAAGGCAAGCAGTTGGGGCGGCAAATTGGCGCGCCAACCGCCAATATTGCCCTGAAGCGTGTAAAGTCGCCATTGCACGGGGTTTATGCGGTTCGAGTGTCGGGCGCCGGTCTTAAAAATGCGCCGGGCGTGGCCAATGTCGGTGTGAGACCCACTGTAAACGATGGAATGCTCGCAAACCTAGAAGTGCATTTATTCGACTTTGCTCGCGATATTTATGGGGAGCGCCTTGAAGTGGAGTTCATGACGAAACTCCGTGACGAGAAAAAATTTGATTCGCTGGATGCGCTCAAAGCCGCAATTGCGTCGGACCAAGAAGCCGCGCAAGTTTGGCACAACGCCCATCCAGCCTAATATTTCGAGAATTCAGACGTACAATGAGCGACTATAAAAGCACGTTAAATCTTCCCGAGACGGGTTTTCCGATGAAGGCCAACCTGACTCAGCGCGAGCCGCAACGGCTAAAGCAGTGGGAGGCGATGTCGCTGTATCAGAAGATGCGCGATGCTGGCGCGGGCAAGCCCACGTTTATCCTTCATGACGGCCCTCCTTACGCCAACGGTGAGCTTCACGTGGGTCATGCGGTTAATAAAATCCTTAAGGATATCATTGTGAAGTCCAAGGCCTTGTCGGGTTTTGACGCGCCCTACGTTCCTGGGTGGGATTGTCACGGCCTTCCGATTGAGCTGAATGTTGAGAAAAAGGTGGGCAAGCCCGGGCACAAGGTCTCGGCCAGTGAGTTTCGCCAAAAGTGTCGGGATTACGCGGCTAAACAAGTCAGTAATCAGCGCGAAGATTTTGAACGAATGGGTGTGCTCGGTGACTGGGAAAATCCTTACCTCACCATGGATTTTTCGTTTGAGGCAAATATTGTTCGCACCCTTGGCAAGATCATTGAT
>JABIZW010000212.1 GCA_018666295.1 Halieaceae bacterium | reverse complement strand
CTGGCCTTTAATAATCCTGCGGCAATGCACCAATTGCTCGAAAAGTTAGCCGATGCTGTTGCCGTATACTTAACCACTCAGGTTGAGCAAGGTGCGCAAGCGCTTCAAATTTTTGATACCTGGGGCGGAGCTTTAAGTCACAGCGCGTACCAAGAGTTTTCCCTTCGTTACATGCAATCGGTGATTGAACGACTGCCTCGAGAAGCGGATGGACGGCGAGTGCCCGTCATTGTCTTTACCAAAGGTGGTGGTCAATGGCTCGAGCGGATTGCAGAGTGTGGCGCGGATGCGGTTGGACTTGATTGGACTACCGATATTAGTGCCGCCCGCGCGCGTATTGGCGACCGTGTTGCGCTGCAGGGCAACATGGATCCGACGATGCTCAATGCGACACCTGAACGAATTCGTGAGGAGGTTGCTACGATCCTTCAGAGTTATGGATCGGGCACCGGACACGTGTTTAACCTAGGGCACGGCGTCACGCCTGGCATTGACCCTGAGTGCGTTGCGGCCATGGTCGATGCAGTGATCGAGTTATCGCCCGCTTACCACTCGTAGTCGGGTATTTCATGATTCATGTTGAGTGCAGGAAGGTCTGAGTCGGGCTTTCCGACGACCTTGGCGGGTACGCCTGCGACGGTTGTGTGTGGTGGAACGTCCCTTAGGACCACACTGCCAGCACCAATTTTTGCCCCCTCGCCCACAGCGATATTACCTAAGATCTTTGCGCCTGCGCTTATTAAAACCCCGTCACCAATTTTAGGGTGGCGGTCGCCGTGTTCTTTACCGGTCCCGCCAAGGGTCACACTTTGGAGAATCGAGACTTGATTGCCTACGACGGCAGTCTCTCCAACCACTAAACCGGTCGCGTGGTCGAGCATAATGCCGACGCCAAAGCGCGCGGCTGGATGAATATCGACGCCAAACTTCATCGACGCCCTACTTTGCATCAGCAGTGCCAGGGACCGTCGATTCTGACTCCAAAGCCAGTTGGCTACGCGGTGTAATTGAAGGGCGTGGAAGCCCTTAAAATAAAGTAATGGAAGGTGGAGCGACTCGCAGGCCGAATCACGATCAAAAACGGCGGTTAAGTCCGCGCGCATGGCTGAACGAATATCATCGCGCGTCGCGAACGCGTCCGATATGACGTGACACAAGACGCGTGCGGGGACGCTAGCGCAATCGATTTGCTGTCCGAGGTGTGAGCTGAGGGCGCTTTCCAAACTAGAGTGATTGAGTATTGTCACGGTCAAAAAGTCTGTGAGCATCGGCTCTACCGTTATCAGCTCCCGAACTTCGTCACAGATTTGCAGCCAGAGCGGATCATTGGCGTGTTCACTGTCAGTCCTTGGAAGCACCTGTAGGCTCATTCTCACCTCATTTTTTTGAACAGTCATTGATAGGACGATGACATATTAGTGATCTAGACCACGTGCTGTACAGCGCCACAGGCCTTGATGATCTAGCGCATATTTGCGCTCGAAGAGCGTTAAAGGGTCTGTGACGCTCAGTGCAGTCGTCTCCGCTTGCAGTCCTAGCAGTTTAGCCGCTTTTGCAAACTCGTCGACATAGATTTTCCAGTTGCTCCTGACCTCAATGACACCCCCTAATGTCTTGAGTAAGGGAAATGACGGGTGCCCATGAATTCGTCTCTTGAGATGTCCTTTTTTGGGCCACGGATTGGGGTAAAGCAAGTAATGCTGTTGACACCTCACTTGTGCCTCAACCAATTCGGCCCAGACGTGCTCGCAGGTTGCTTGAAAGAGGTGGTAGTTTTGGTGAGGCACCCGAAGATGTTTTGACAGTCGGTCGGACGATTTATCAATACCGATGACCAACGCATCGGGATGATCGGCCGCTATCTTTGACGTGCTCATTCCTGTCCCACAAAAGGAGTCCAGAATCAGTGGTCCCCGGTGGTGGTTGAGTAGCGAGAGGATCTTTTTAGAGGCAGTCTTAGAATGTTCGGGAGTAGGTTCACGCCAGGCAGTGACTAGGTGTTTTTGCACAAGCCCTTCGAGATCGTCGTGAATCTCTTTTTGGTTCGACCGAACACTTGTTTTTATGCCTTGTTCCATTCGCTTTCGGACCTAGGTGTTACGATTATGAGTAACTTAGTTATGGGTAATGGTTTCAATGCGACGTGACTTAAGACCGTTTTGGGTGAAGCAGGTATACCTAACGTTTCGATCCTTGTGGGTGTGGTGGTTTCTTGCACCCCGCTGCGAATTATTGGGAGAGCACGCCACAATCATGTCCCCGTGGTTCGTCATTATATCAGGCCCGAATATTCGTATAGGACACTCTTTTACTGCGATTGGTGAAATACATCACCCCGTGCAGATCGGTGTTTGGGGCAGGGACTTTGGCGAGGGGAGGATAGAGCTGGGGAGCGCCTGTTTAATGAGTCCCGGCGCGCGCATCTCAGCGAGTGACGAGGTGGTGCTCGGTAACGGTTGTATGATGGCGCACGGATCTTACATCACAGACTCTGACTGGCATGGCCTTTACGACCGGGTTAATCGAGATGCGGTCGCTAAGCCCGTGCGTCTTGGCGACAATGTGTGGCTTGGTGATCGATCCACGGTCCTAAAAGGTGTGACCATTGGCGAGAACAGTATTGTGGCTGCAAGTTCAGTCGTGACGAAAGATGTCCCGGCTAACGTCATTGTGGCTGGAAATCCGGCCGTGGTTGTCCGTCAGTTAGATGCTGACGAGCCGCGTTACACCCGTGAAGATATGTTTCGTGACCCCAGCGAGACTCAGGCTTACTTCAAGGCGCTTGATCAATCGCTGCTTGCGCAAAATTCGTTCTGGCGTTGGTGTTTGTACGCCGTATTTCCGCGCTCAAGACCCGAGCAGTAAGGTGTTAAGCCAGAAGCCGTTGCGATTGTAAGTGCATCCACTGTCGCGGCACCGGCCAGCGTCACGGCAGCCGCGGCAGCAGAGAGTGTTGTTCCCGTGGTCACAACGTCGTCAATCAATAAAATCCGTTGCTTATTTAGGTGACGAAGCACCTGAAAGTGCGCTGTGTCGATGTGTCGCGCCTGTCGACTTTTTAGGTGCTGATAGGGCAGTGCTGTTCGATGTTGAAGAAGGGGAGTGGGTGGTGCGGTCACGCCTTCTCGGGCCAGTGCATTGGTCAGTAGCCAAGTGTGGTCGAACCCTGTTGTAAGACGCCGACGCCAGTGTGTTGGAATCGGTGCTACGAAATCGTAGCTTTGTGTCGGAACTGCTGACGACGCGCTGATCCAGCGGGCGATAATGGGGGTGAGTTCGAGCATTCCTTTGTACTTCCAATGAGTGATTAAGTCTGGGACTTTTCCCTGATAGTAAAAGGCGCTCTCAAGACGTCGAACGTCAGGAATAAAAGGGGTGCTCGGGGACTGATGTTGTGTCCGTGGTAAACCATCCGCCGAGGGGTGTGCCAGTGAATCTCGCGCAACAATTGCGTCGCTGCTTGATGGTGTTTGCCGATGATGGCGCTTCAGCGAGGCAATGCAGCCGTTACAAAGTCGGTTGGGTGACGAGTGGACGGTATCGCAAAGAGCGCAGCGAGGAACGAGCAGGCTTGTTATGACCTGGTACGCAGGGTGATTAGACCCAAGCCGAGCGCATCCACTGGCAATTAAGCTTTTGATTCTGTCCATCATGTCAGTAAGCTTAAACATTGGTCGTCGTTACGAAGACATCAATTTAGGTCCTCGATCGGACGTGATCGACTAAAATTAGCCAAGAATGACGAAGTGCCAGATCAGAGAGTGACTATGAGCAGTAACAACGAGCAACCCGAAGGTAATGACGATTCCCCGGTGCTGTCGGAAGAAGATCAGGCTCGAGTCGACTATGTCGTTAGGACTGGCGTCAACTCGACGGATAAAAGGCCCTTCAGGCCGATACTGCTGCTGGTGTTACTGATCTTGGTGGTCACAGGATTTTCGCTTCTGAGCCAAGTTCTGGCGCGGTGGGCGGGCGTTTATTAACCTGTGACGGCCAAGGTGTTAGAGACGGTATAAATTTCGTTGATAGATCCGCTCTTCAATGATTAGCCACAGCATCAGCAATAGAATGGTAGATTGAATGACCGTATAGGTGGTGAGACTGAACGTTTCGCCCTCGGGCAGGGTTCTGACGAGACGCAGCGTGCCACTAAGGTGAAAATACAGCTGCACCCAAAAAATACCAATAAAAACCGGTTCAATATGGCGATCAAAGTTTATTGCGATGGTCCCTGCTGCGATCATCAGGAAGCCAATGAGGAACCGCAGTTGGTGCAATTGGTAGTCCGCCTCGAGATTCGTAAAGCTGGACGCCATCATTGGGAGAAGCGCTCCACTAAACCAACCCATGACGTAAGACAAAGTGAGCAGCATGAGCGCTACCCAGCAAAAGCGAAATCGAATCGACCGTTTATAGAGCGTGTTCCTGACGCTTTTTAGATCGAACAGAGGTATGTCTTTGAGCAGTGCGTCAATCTCTTCTTTTGATGGTCTTGGCTCTGCACTTGAATCGGTTTTTTTCATGCGTCTTCAAGCTCCCACTGTTTAAATGCCACGTAAGTTACAGCAAGCAAGAAGGCGGGCCGAGTCACTTGAACAGCAGTAGCGAGCGGATGCTGTGCGACAAAAAGAACTTTATCCAGCACCAAATAGTCCTCAAAGAACATAATCCAAGCGACTACAGTGCAGACGCCAAGGGTTAGTCTGAGGGACTGCCCGCTTGCTGCGCGCCACGAATAGACGCTTAGACCGGTCACTACAATCCATATCCTAATAGTGCTGAGGTCTTGCGTGAGAATAGCTGCACTGGCTGTTCTAGGCTCAAAGGTGTCGCTGCTCAGAACAAGTGTAAACAGCGCTATCACGAGGCTGGCGAATATGTAGCAAATGGCTTGTGCAAATTTTAGCATAGGGCGCCTTCGCTTTAGCTTGGCGGTTTAATATTGCGTCAACCCGCATTAATTTCCCTACGGTGGGACTCGTTCGGATATTAGAACACTAAAAGCGACGAAAGTGACAGTTATTTTTCAGTGGACGGCCCGCGCACATCGCGCCCACTGTTTGACTCTTTTCGCCATGGTGCGCCTCGGCAGGTATTACGATTTGGACACTGAGCGGTACAGCCCCTGCATGGGAGGAGGATCGGCGAAGGTTTTGTATGCTTCATGGTGTTTGACGCCTAGTAGTTTTTGTCACGTATTAAGAAGAAAGTAGCATGAGAAATTTGCCGGAGCAGGATACCGAACCCATGGGTGAGAAAAAACCTCGAGGTGGAGACTCAGTTAAGCCTGAGTGGCACTTTTAAAAAGTGAATCGGCGTTCGCTTTTTCAAGGCCCGCCTTAGGGCGACATGTCAGACTTCGAGACCGGCAAGTTGATCTTTTTGCCACCGATTAGATGCCTTTGGCGGCCAAGAGCTTGGCTTTGATGAAATCCGAATGAGGCACATAAAGTAGATCTGAGGCTTTTCGGATAGCGGCTTCCTCGTACTTATCAACCACGCCGTCGGCATAGGCAATTTGCCAGAACTGTTCTACGAGGGTAATGCGCGCCTCGATCGAGAGCTCATTGCAGGCGAGGCGTGTGTAGGCGTAAAGCCCGGCGGATTGTTCTCTCTCACTGCGTGCACTTTCCAGCAATTCGTCTGCGGCACAGCCCTCCTGAGAATGGTAAGTCTCTAGCAGTGTCTTAATGGTTTGGGTCTCTGGCCCACTTTCAGTAAAGTCGCTTTGCGCGATTTCAAGCATGAGGACCGCCAGCGCGCGGTTAAGCAGTTCTTGCTCGGTCCGATCGGTCCTTTCTTCTGTATTCATGCGCGTGAGTTGCTCAAGCCATTTAAACGCCACGTGGTATCCTTAAATCGTAATCAGTGTGCCCACT
>JABIZW010000128.1 GCA_018666295.1 Halieaceae bacterium | reverse complement strand
TCCTGCAAGCTGCCAAACATCGCCCTGATTCACCGTCAAACTCACATTACTGAGTAAGGCCCGCACCCCCTTTTGAACAGAGAGCTCACTGGCCATTAGCAAGGGTTCCGTCACAATGACACCGTTTTGATAATCGGTAGGGCGGCTTCACTCATTACTTCTCGCTCGACGCTTAAGGTCTCAAAATCAAACAGTTCGCGATCGGCAAGTTGAGACGGCGCGACATTGCGTATTGACTTAAAGATCGTCTCCGTCCGTCCCGGGTACTGCCGCTCCCAATCACGAAGCATGCGTTTCACCTCGGCACGCTGCAAGTTCTCCTGAGAGCCACATAAGTTACACGGAATAATTGGGTACGCCTCGTACGATGCGTAGGCTTCGATGTCGGTCTCTTTACAATACGCCAACGGACGGATAACCACATTCTTTCGGTCATCACTGAGCAACTTCGGAGGCATCGCCTTAAGCTTGCCGCCAAAGAACATGTTGAGGAAAAGTGTTTCTACAATGTCATCACGATGGTGGCCCAGTGCGATTTTATGCGCACCAATGCTCTCCGCAAAACCATACAGAGTGCCTCGGCGTAGCCGACTGCAGAGCCCACAGGTTGTTTTGCCTTCGGGAATCACCGAGCGCACAACACTGTACGTATCTCGTTCCAGGACGTAATAGGCAACGCCCATAGATTCCAGGTATTCAGGAAGCACCTCTTCAGGAAAATCAGGCTGTTTTTGATCTAAGTTGACCGCAATAATCTCGAACTCAATCGGCGCGCTGCGCTGCAACTGCAAAAGAATATCGAGCATTGTGAACGAGTCTTTCCCGCCCGAAAGACACACCATGACACGATCGCCCTCTTCGATCATGTTGTAGTCAGCAATCGCTTGCCCCACTAATCGGCGCAGACGTTTTCGCACCTTATTGTGGCTGTAGGACAATTTTCGTTTGTCCACGGCAAGCGGCTGATTCTCGCGGGGCGCGACGTCGTCTTCCAATTTGGAGGCTTGACTCATGCTCAGATCACAAATCTAAAACGCGGATGATAGTTCCAGGCGGTTGCCGAAGCAAAATTACTGACCTGAATAAACATAATACCTGCGCAAAACGCACTTGCAGTTTGTTCATGAGAGGATGAAAATCCGCGTCGCACTGTTCCCAACACCCGAATTATCAGGAGATACCCATGAAGACACCCGTTACGGTCACTGTCACAGGCGCAGCTGGTCAAATTGGTTACGCGCTACTTTTCCGCATCGCTTCAGGAGCTATGCTTGGCGACGACCAACCCGTAAGACTCAATCTTCTGGACATCACCCCTGCCCTCGGCGCGCTAGAGGGCGTGCGAATGGAACTCGAGGACTGCGCCTTTCCTTTGCTTGCGGGTATCAGCTGCAGTGACGACCCAAATATTGCCTTCGCTGACACTGATTACGCGCTCTTGGTGGGCGCACGGCCGCGTGGCCCCGGCATGGAAAGAAAAGATCTCTTGGAAGCCAACGCCGCAATTTTTTCGGCGCAGGGCCAGGCCATGAACGCGGTGGCGAGCCGCAACATTAAAGTGTTGGTGGTCGGTAATCCGGCGAATACAAATGCGCTGATTGCAATGCATAACGCGCCCGATATCGCAGGCACGCAGTTCACAGCGATGACGCGACTCGACCACAACCGTGCGATTACGCAAATTGCCCAGAAGACAGGCACACGCACGACAGACGTGACCCACATGACCATTTGGGGCAACCACTCCGCAACGCAATACCCCGATCTTTACAACACCCGCATCAACGGTAAGTCGGCGATCGAACTAGTGGATCAGACGTGGTTCGAGGACACGTTCATCCCAACGGTACAACAGCGTGGCGCTGCGATTATTAAGGCGCGAGGGGCGTCGTCTGCCGCGTCAGCCGCAAACGCTGCCATCGATCACATGCGCACCTGGGCGCTCGGGACCGCAGACAATGATTGGACGTCTATGGGTGTCCTTTCAACGGGCGCGTATGGCGTTCCGGAGGGTTTGATTTACTCGTTTCCGTGCGTCTGTAAAGACGGCGCCTACCACGTCGTTGAAGGCGTTGAGGTCACCGACTTCAGTCGTGTAAAGATGGATGCGACGGCCCAAGAGCTCAGTGAAGAGCGCGAAGCGGTTCGCCACCTGCTCGGGAAGTAAATCCTCGGTGTCCGGGAGTGTCCGCTAGAGCTCC
>JABIZW010000231.1 GCA_018666295.1 Halieaceae bacterium | reverse complement strand
TTGAAAACTGCAGCCATCGATCCGTCGGTCACCGCCATCAAGATTTGCCTGTACCGCGTGGCCAGTAACTCGCAGATTGTCGACGCACTGATTAATGCGCAGTACAACGGAAAGCGAGTGCGTGTGGTGGTTGAGCTTGCCGCGCGGTTTGATGAGCAGGCCAATATTGCTTGGTCGGAGCGACTCACCGAGGCGGGTATTGAGGTTATTTTTGGAATTCCGGGTTTAAAGGTGCACAGCAAGCTGTTTCTCATTGACCGGATGGAGCAGGGCAAGCTGGTTCGTTACAGTCATATTGGTACAGGTAACTTCAACGAAAAAACCGCCCGCCTTTACACGGACTTTACACTGCTCACGTCAGACCCGGTGATTTGTGAAGACGTCAACCAAGTGTTTGATTTTTTGAAATACAACTATCGCCGTCCAGATTACAAGCAGCTCCTCGTATCACCGCACACGTCACGCACCGGGATCATGGCGCTGATTGACGGTGAAATTAAAAACGCTCGGGAAGGGTTTCGAGCGCAACTATTTTTCAAGTGCAACAACTTGGTCGATAAGCAGTTGACGCTCAAGCTGTACGAGGCGAGTCAGGCCGGTGTTGAAATTCGATTGGTTATTCGCGGGATGTGCTCGCTCCTGCCGGGGGTGAGTGGTATTTCCGAAAATATTCAAGCGATCAGTATCGTCGACCGTTACCTTGAGCACCCGCGGGTGTATGTCGCGCACAATCGGGGCGTACCGAAATATTTTATTGGCTCTGCTGATTTAATGACGCGAAACATTGATTCTCGAGTGGAAGTTATTTGTCCTGTCACCGACGAGGCCGCGCAAACGCTGCTTCAAGACGTGCTTGATCAACAATGGAATGACAACAGTAAGGCGAGGGTGATCGATTCAAAACAGGGGAACGAGATGGTCGCATCTTCAGGGCGCGCCACCCTCGTGAGGTCTCAAGAAACGATTCATCGCTACCTTCAGACGGGCAAATCGCCGCGTATGCCAAAGTCTTCCATGCGCACCCCCTCAGTTCGGAGGCGGCGGGGGCGGTGAGCTGTTACTGGTTCGCGGTTATCTCAAGTCGTCCGTTCTGACGTTGAAAAAAGGCCGCGTCGTGCCCTCGTTCTCGAGCATCAAAAACTCACTGCCGTCAGGGTTGGACAGCACGACTTCAATGGGCTGAAACAGTGGGCGTCTGACGAACTTTACGAACCAACCAAACTGTTGTTTCTGGTTCAGTGCGATTCTTTGTTCATGAGTGATGAGACTGTGGAAGTCGTTTGGAATCGGTGGCATGCGACTGCGGCGCTCTGCAACGCTTTGCGTGTCCTGCTTCCCGATGTGCTCAAATGCGTTCATAACTTTACTGCGACTCCCGTTCCCGTTGACATCATAACAAGGTTGAGCGCGAGACCAAGCCCAGTGATGGCTAAAGCGAGATATGAGTCACACATTGCGCGTGAATCATGCACTAATGGCTTACATGAGCCAGTTTTGTAGGGACTCCTGGTTACTCAAGACCAGCTGTTGTGCGCGAGGATCGTCGAGCAGTGGACCGGTATTGACGTTGAGTAACTGGAGTAAGTAGGGCGCAAGCTTCGCCCGCGTCGTCAGTGACAGTCGTCCGTTTTCCATGTTGTAGTCGTGTGCGATGACCTCGCGTTGGTCGGCTCGCAGTCGCGGGTCTGGTTCGACTTGAAGTGTCACACGCTGTTGCCAGTCGTTATCCTCGGCCGCCTGGCGCTCACTGCAGTCCATGAGGTCTGCCTCACCGCGAAAGCGGCTCAACACAAAGTCGCGAAAATCTTGATTTTTTTCACACCAAGCACGCACGTGCCAGCGATAACCCGTCCATACCAGTGTATGAGGAACGACGATGCGACCTTCGCGATCAGGGTTATTGAGTGAGACATAGTCAACGTCGATGCGACGACAGTCGGTTATTGCCTGAATGATGGGTCGCAATAAACTGGGCGGCAGTTCTCGCGACGGCGCAGTGACAATCTCGACATTGGCTGCCGCCACGGGTAGGTGTCCCAAAATGCGTTGAACGTCGCTTTGTTGAGCGGCCAGTTGTAAATACTCTGAGGCCAGTCCTTGGGTCAAAATAGGTTGGAAATCGGACGAGGGCAGGTAGTGTTTTGCGGTGGGGTCGTAGATTAGGTCACCCTGAGTGAGCGCACGCCGGTAGCTACTGAGGTCTTTGTTGGCTTGTTGCCGTCCAATTCCAAACGTTTCACAAAGCTGACGGGTGGTCAGCTTGCCCTCCCACAAGGCAATAAGCTCGATGTACCGATAGCGCAGGATCTGCTCCCAGCGCTGGTTGGTTTGACTGCCGATCAAGTGTTCAGACATGCGTTTACGCTACAGGCTCGCGAGGATCTCCTCAATATGCTCAACCGTTGTTCTAGGATTGACAATACAAAATCGAAGGACGGTTTCACCCTTGTGTTTTGTGGGCGTCACAAACGAGAGGCCGTCCTCTAGCTGACCTTCGCTCCATTGGTTGTAGTCTGCAAGCGTCCACCCCTTTCGGCGAAACACACAAATCGAGAGCTGCTGATCGGTCACCAACTCAAGATTTGGGTGCTGCTCGATACGCTTAGCCGCTTCTTGCGCGACGGTGAGCGTTTGCTCGACTGCGTCGGCATACGCTTCGGTACCGTGGGTGGCAAGGCTAAACCACAGGGGCAGCCCCCGCGCTCTTCGCGACAGATGGTGGGCGTAGTCGGCCGCATTCCAAACACCGTCATAGATCACTTCAAGGTAGGCGCCTTGCTGTTGATGAGCCTCGCGGGCAATGCTTGGGTCTTGGTAGACCAATGCGCAGCAGTCAAAGGGTGCAAACAGCCACTTGTGGGGATCAACGATAAAACTGTCTGCCAGCTCAATACCGTCAAATTGAGCTCTAACGCTCGGTGCTGCGAGCCCCGCACCACCGTAAGCACCGTCTACGTGCATCCATAGGTCCTGCTCGTTGCAGACCTCGCCAATACCTTGCATGTCATCAACGATACCCACATTAGTGGTTCCGGCGGTGCAGGCAACCGCAAATAGTCGTGCTCGGTCGCTGGCCGACAAGCCTTCGATTGCCGCACTGACATCAACACCTGTTAGTCGTTCATGACCTACTTCGAGTAACTCCACATCCATGACATAGGTCGCTTGTTTGATCGACGCATGCGCACCTTTGGACGAGATGACGAGCCCTCGTAGGCCGCCTGCCTCTGAGTGGGTGCGGCGCCACTGATGGCGTGCTGCAACCAATGCGGATAGGTTTCCAGCGGTGCCGCCGCTGACAAATGCACCGCCGGCCTTGTCACCGAAACCGGCAAGGTCAGCAACCCAGCGCAGGGCCTGATTTTCAGCAAAGGTCGCCCCTGCGCTTTCAAGCCACGTGCTCCCGCAAATACTCGAAGCGCCCACAATGAGGTCAAACAGGGTCGAGGCCTCAGTCGGAGCAGAGGGAACAAACGCTAAAAACTTTGGGTGGTCCGACGAGATGCAGGCGGGTGCGAGTACATCGGTGAATAAGCGAAGCGCCTCGAGTCCGCCCAGCCCATGTTCAGTAATGGTTTGACCGGTCATGGCGGTGAGCTGCTCATGCGTCAATGGCGCATCAAGCTCAGGGGGGTCCATCCGCACGCGTTCGACGCTGTAGCGAACAATGGCTTGTTGAAGTACTTCCATGTCTTTGGTGAATTGATGCATGCCGGTGTCCCCCTGTAACAAGACCGCTAGAGTACCAATCGACTCATGTCAGCCAAATACCCATTGAGGTTTACTTTTTGCGTCAGCGGGCAATCTTTGGGCTCGTCTTAGATACAATGAAGCTTCCTAGAAGAGAGCCGGTCGCACAAAGAAACATGAGCGCAATGGGTTCTAGCATGCGACCGCTATAGGTCATACCCGCGACTGCCCCGATCAACGCAGAACTGAGCGAGTGTACGGAGCCATAGACAGCCGAGGCGGCGCCCGCTTTGTCCGCAAAGAGAGAGACCGCGCCCATGGAGGCGTTTGCTGAAACAAGACCGACACCGAAGAAAAACCCTGTCGAGAGCCCCGCGAGAAGCAGATGCGATGACTCGAAGCGACTCGTTACAAACAGAGCAACGCTGGTGCTCAACGCGCAGACCACTGTGCCGACAATCATGGTCTTATCTTGCCCCAAGGACAGCACCAAACGTGAGCTTGTGAGACTTCCGACTAAAAAGCCGGTGACGGATACGGCGAAGGCGAGCCCGAAGTACTTTGTCGGGACATTGAAAACATCGGTCAGAAAGAACGAGACGGTCGACAAGTACACAAACAAACCGCAAAAGGAAAATGTTCCGGCGAGTTGATAGCCGATAAATCGTGGGTGCTTTAAACA
>JABIZW010000034.1 GCA_018666295.1 Halieaceae bacterium | reverse complement strand
CCGCCGGCCGTGCCGACTGCAGCGTTTGGCTGTGCCAAACGTGTCGCTACGTATTTCTGCAAATCTTCTTTAACGATACGACCCTTGGGACCTGAACCTTGGACGTCCATGAGGTCAACACCAAACTCACGCGCCAATTTCCTCACCGCAGGCCCAACGTAAAGGTCGTGTCCACCTGCAACGGGGAGCTCACGCTCTTCTGTTTTTGACGGACTCGCCGTAGGCGTCGGCTCGGGCGTCGCTTCAACGGGTGCCGCAGGTGGAGCAGACTGCGCTACGGCAACAGCAGGTTGCGCAGCAGGACGCATTCTGAGTAATGCAGTTCCCTGCGAAACCGAAGCACCATTTGCAATAAGAAGCTCCAAGACCTCACCCGCAAAAGGCGCTGGCACCTCCATTGAGGCCTTGTCCGACTCAAGCACCACAATAGAATCGCCCTCTTGCAGGACATCTCCTTTAGCAATGCAGACCTCGACAACGTCAACCGGGCCGTCTGTACCAATATCAGGCACTTCGACAATCTGATCAGAGACTTGCGCCGACGCGACAACAGCCTCAACCTCGGTCAATGTAGCGACTTCGGTCGGTTGAGCCGATGGCTTGGGTGTCTTTTGCTCAGTAGGCGCGCCGTCAGTCGCTGCCTCTTCGACGATTTCAAGTATGAGTACTGCATCGCCTTCAGAGATCTGATCGCCAACGGCCACTTTAAGCTCAGCGACCACGCCGGCGTGGGAGGCTGGAATCTCCATTGACGCCTTGTCGGACTCAAGAACAATCAAGCTCTGTTCGAGCTCAATAACGTCACCGACCGCCACCAGTAACTCCACAACTTCTGCGCCTTCGGCACCGCCAATATCGGGAACAACAATTGTATGATTCACCATAACGTCTCGCCTTGGTTAAACCGTTGTTGGATCGGGTTTCGTGGGATCAATACCGAGATCGACCATCACCTTCGCCACCTCACTGCGTTTGATAGCACCCTCATCAGCCAGCGCAGTCATTGCGGCCAAAACCACATAGCGCCGATCGACCTCAAAAAATTCTCTAAGCTGTGCGCGAGTGTCGCTGCGCCCGAAGCCGTCGGTACCCAACACTGTAAATGAGCGAGGCATAAACTCACGGAGCTGATTTGTGTGGGCTCGCATGTAGTCAGTCGCGGCAATAATTGGGCCTTCAGTCGCAGCCAAACACTGCGTTACGTAAGGAATCTCAGGCTCCTCACCCGGATTCATCATGTTGCGGCGGATAATTTTGCTCCCCTCACGCGCCAACTCATTCACACTGGTCATGCTCCAAATGTCCGCAGCAACACCATAGTCACGCTCAAGGATCACAGCGGCCGCTTCGACTTCGCGCATAATCGTGCCCGCACTCATTAACTGCACCCGATGTTTCCCAGCGACGGAAGACCTCTTCAGGGGATAAAGCCCCTTCACGATGCCCTCTTCGACGCCCTCAGGCATGTCAGGATGAACATAGTTCTCGTTCATGGTCGTGATGTAATAGAAAACGTTTTCACCGTTTTCAAACATGCGGTTCATACCCGCTCGAATAATCGTTGCTAACTCAAAGCTGTATGTGGGGTCGTAGGACACACAGTTTGGAATAGTGGTTGCCATCAAGTGACTGTGTCCGTCTTGATGTTGAAGGCCCTCACCATTCAGGGTGGTTCGACCCGCCGTCGCACCTATCAAAAATCCCCGCGCCTGACTGTCCCCGGCAGCCCATGCCAGGTCATGAATGCGTTGAAAGCCAAACATTGAATAGAAAATATAAAAGGGAACCATGGGGTAATCCGACACGGAGTAAGACGTCGCACATGCGAGCCACGCGGACATGGCGCCGGCCTCGTTAATGCCCTCTTCTAAGATCTGTCCGGTTTCCTCTTCCTTGTAATAAAGGATCTGACCCGCATCATGCGGTGTGTACTGCTGACCGACAGAAGAGTAAATACCAAGCTGCCTGAACATACCCTCCATACCAAAGGTCCGCGCCTCATCGGGAACAATGGGCACAATACGCTCGCCAATTTGCTTGTCTTTCACGAGCGATGACAACACCCTCACAAACGCCATCGTCGTTGAAATCTCGCGCTTACCACTGCCCTTTAATTGGCTGGCGTAAGCCGACTGCGCTGGAACGGGGAGGTTATATGAGGTCGCCCGCCGCGCTGGAATACTGCCGCCGAGCTCTGCTCGACGCTCCCGAAGGTAGCGCATTTCTGGGCTGTCCTCTGGGGGCCTGTAAAACGGCACATCCTTTAAGTCCTTGTCGCTGATGGGCACACCGAAACGGTCCCTAAAGGCCTTAAGGCTCTTTAGGTCAAGCTTCTTAAGCGAGTGTGTTTCGTTACTGGCCTCACCTGCTTCACTGGTCCCATAACCTTTAACCGTCATGGCGAGTATCACCGTTGGACGCTCTGTTTCCTCGCACGCTGCCGCGTAAGCGGCGTAAACCTTGTAAGGGTCATGGCCACCCCGGTTGAGGTACATGATGTCGTCGTCTGACAGATCTTTCACTAAATCGAGCGTTTCCGGGTATTTCCCGAAGAAGTGCTCGCGCGTGTAGGCGCCGCCGTTAAACTTACAGTTTTGCAGCTCACCATCGCACACCTCATTCATTCGCTTGAGGAGCAATCCCGACTTGTCGCGCTCCAACAGTGGGTCCCATCGCCGACCCCAAACCACTTTAATGACGTTCCAGCCGGCACCGCGGAAAACACCCTCGAGCTCCTGAATAATTTTTCCGTTGCCACGCACCGGTCCGTCAAGACGTTGCAGGTTACAGTTCACAACAAAGTGCAGGTTTCCCAAGCGTTCTCGACCTGCCAACCCAATGGCCCCCAAGGACTCGGGCTCATCACATTCGCCATCGCCCATGAAACACCAGATCTTGCGATCGCGATGATCCACCAGGCCGCGCTTCTGCTGATACTTCATGACGTGCGCTTGATAGATCGCCTGAATAGGTCCAAGACCCATGGACACGGTTGGAAACTGCCAGTAATCGGGCATCAACCAGGGATGCGGGTATGAGGACAGCCCTTTACCCGAGACTTCTCGCCGAAAATTTTCAAGATGCGTCTCGTTAAAAACTCCCTCAAGGTAGGAGCGTGCGTACATACCCGGAGCACTGTGTCCTTGATAAAAAATAAGATCGCCCGGATGACCGTGACCTGTGCCACGGAAAAAGTAGTTCATTCCCACGTCGTACAATGTCGCGCTCGAGCTAAAACTCGAGATATGCCCACCGAGCCCATCTTCATTGTCGTTCGCGCGCATGACCATGGCCATTGCGTTCCAACGAATAAGTGACCGGATGCGCCGCTCCATAAAGAGGTCGCCCGGCATGACACGCTCGTCTTCAGGGTTAATCGTATTCTTAAAGGGGGTGGTAATCGCCGCCGGGAGTTTTAATCCGCGCTCACGCGCATGATCAGTCAGTTGCTGGATCAACTCCCCCGATGCCTTATCACCGCTGTACCGCGTCACCGCATCCAATGAGTCGAGCCACTCGCGTGCCTCCACTGGGTCCAAGCCTGAATTCATCCCCCACCCCTCTTGTCAGTTCTAAAAAAGAACTATATAAAAAGATTATTCTTCTCGAAGAGTAGATGCATTTTATAGAATTTACTACATAGTTCCATATTAGAACTAAATATAATAATTACATTGGTCTTGAAGTGGGCTTTTATCGTTAGCGCGCCTGCACAGGCATCTCATTATGGAATTTATCGATATCATCGATCATTACACCGCCCTCTACTGTTGCAAAGGGACGCTCTGAGTACCGCTTACCCCTGAGCTGGATGACGATGCGCGACGACGCGTCGCTGAAAACGGTCTCTTCATAGAAGCGCTGCACGTCTTGTAGCGTTGCCGCGTTCACAGCAGCAATCAGCTTTGCGCGGGTGTCAAAATCATAGTGCTCAATGGCCCAGTCCGAGACGAAAGGACCTGCTTCGGCCGAGAGATTTTTCGGAGGCTCTGTCAGCGCAGTCAGTACGCCTGCCTTGAACTTTTCAAATGACGCCTCTGGCAAGGCTGCCAGCTCATCACGATATTCCTCGGTATACGCGGTAAATCGATCGAGCATCTCTTGAGGACCTTTAACGGGTGTTTGTATATACAAAATCACCATCGGATGCTTGTAGAGATCGAGTGCCCCGCCGCCAGCGGCATAGCCGAGCTGCTCTTCTGTTCGGAGGGTTTCAAATGCCCGCACGCGAAGATGGCGCGCGAGTATTTGACTCAGTGCTTGGTTTTTTACACTCGCCTCTGGCGCAGCAAACGCATACAGCATCCCGAGATCTTCCACAGGCACATCACGGTTCAAAAGAAGCGTCGTAGCGGGCTTGGGGGCGTAGACGTTCGACCGTGCATAACGCGCGGAAGGACTGGCACTGACAGCGGTACTCAATAATTCATAAACCCCACGAACATCAGCCTCACTGTAATTACCGAAGAAGGCGCCACGCACGTGACTTGTTTTCAGCACTTGATCAACGAAGGCGTTGAAACCCTCGAGACTGGCCTTTGACGCCGCTCGCGCGAGGGAGGCGTCGGTGTATCGTCCCTGTCGCGTCAACAAACTCAACAGCGGCGTGAATCGTGTGTAGGGGAAGGCGCGTTTCGAGTTCTCAATACCCCGTAAAAGGCGCTCAACCGCCTGCCCGAACTCCAATTCCGAAGGTTCAACCCGCAAGCCCGCAAGTGCTCGCTCTAGTAGCTCGGGCTGCTTGTCAGTAAATCCTGCGAGGGTTAACGAAATACCGTTGGACGCACCCATGGACAAACTCATACCGGCGATCGACGCTTCCGTGGCTAAGGGCGTTTGTTTTAAGTCATAGATCGACTCCCAAAGAGCAAGATAAACGGCGCTCTGAGAACTGTTGAGGGCTGCATCTGTGCTGAGCTGGATGCGCGAGAAGCCTTTCGGCAAACCGTCAAAATGGGTGCTTCCTTTGAGCCAGAATGTCACGTTCTCGGCAACCGAAACGGGTGTGACCGCACCAGGTGACGCTTTTATATTGAAGTTTTCAGGCAGAAGACCATTTTTGCTGGGCAACTCAAGACCGAGACGATCGACAAGGGCGAGCGCCTTGTTGAGGTCAGGTGCAGCAAGATCTTCAACAGAATGCGGACCGACGTAAAACTCCAGCTCTCGGTCTGTGGGCTCTTCTTGCGAGATATACCAGGTGTTCAGACGCTCCGGTACGAGCTGAGAAAGAAGCGTATCCACCGCGGCCTGATCAAATCCGTCAAACCGAAAAGGCGCGTCAATGACGTGCTCAATTGGATAGTCCTGCATCGCTGCTGCGAGACTGGCAGCGTAAGAGAAGTCGTCAGTTTTTTCGAGAAAGGTAAAGCGATTCTCAAGCGACTGCTTATACTCATCGGCGTAGCGATCGTCCACGCCCTCCTGTCGGAGTCGCTCAATGTAGCCTGCGACAATATCGAAGATCTCATCGCGTCGTGTCATACCCTGCGGCGTCAATTGAACACTGATTTCAAACGTGCCGTAGTTACCGTATAGCGACTCGTAGCTCGACGTCATCAACTCACTGATCAAACCCATCGACTTGAGCGTATCCGCTGGCGTGCCAGGCATCTCCGAACCAATAACATAGCCTAAGTAGTCGCCGGGCTTACTTCGCCATTGCGCTTGATTGTTG
>JABIZW010000079.1 GCA_018666295.1 Halieaceae bacterium | reverse complement strand
TCGTTCGGTAAAACACTGTAATTGCCGTGAATCACCTCATAATCCATGGTGGTGCCCGTCCCCATTGCCGCTGCATCAGCCGTCGCCACTACGCGATCCCAGATGTCCCGCAGCGCGTTCTCATTAGGATGTCTAACGTAATAAAAAGACTCTGCAGTATTTGGGACCACGTTGGGTGTTGCTCCGCCGTTAGTAATTACATAGTGGAGTCGGGTGGAGGCGGGGACGTGCTCACGTAACAGGTTGACCATGAAATTCATGGATTCAATGGCATCAAGAGCAGACCGTCCGCGCTCGGGGGCGGACGCGGCGTGTGACGAGACGCCGGTAAAGGTGAATTTCGCAGACCGGTTCGCCAAGGTGCTCGCTGAGTCGGCTGAATTGATAGAGGAGGGGTGCCAGTGAATGACGGTGTCTACGTCGTCAAACAGACCGGCACGCACCATGTAGACCTTGCCAGAGCCGCCTTCTTCTGCGGGGGTTCCAAAAAATTGAACGGTGCCTGATGTTTCGGTGCGATCCAGCCACTCTTTGACGGCAATTGCTGCGCCCGCCGAGCCGGCTCCAAATAAATGATGCCCACAGGCGTGCGCGGCTTTTTTTCCGTCAATCTTTTGCGCGACGGGAACGGCGGCTTGACTGATGCCCGGAAGGGCGTCGAACTCACCCATGATTGCGATGACGGGCTCTCCCGAGCCATAACTGGCAACAAAGGCAGTAGGGATCGAGGCGACACCGCTTTCAATAGAAAACCCCTCCGCCACCAACGCGTCTTTGAGTGCATTACTCGACAGTGTTTCTTGATAACCCACCTCTGCCAGATCCCATATGCGGTCGCTTAAATCGGTTAACTGTTGCGCGCGACTTTCGATACTCGTCAGCACCTCCTCGCTGGCCGTTGCGAAACAAGAAAGGCTAAAAACTAGCGACTGAACGACAAAAAGCAGGCGGGTGACGCATTTCATAGAAAGACCTCGAGTGAATTAAGCGCAATATGTGCCGCACACAACTGTGCCTTCCAATTTCACCGCGGTCAAAGCCGGATTCCCGATCGCTGAACCACGGATTCCATGACCGGATAACTTTTTGACTCTTGTACATTCGGTAGTTGCAGCAGAGAGCCGGCCAGCAGGTTTTTATAGTGCGTCATGTCTTTAACTCTCGCCTTGACAAGAAAATCAAATTCGCCCGATACAAGGTGACATTCCTCGACTTCTGGAATGATCTCAATTGCATCGGTAAACGCCTTAAAGGCGTTGCCAGACGTTCGCTGCAATGCGACTTGTACGAAGACCACAAGCCCTGCATCCAGTTTTGCCGGTGCCAGTCGCGCGAAGTAACCCGTGATAACGCCCTGGTTTTCGAGTCGCCTTATTCGCTCAGCGCAAGGTGATGCGGTCAGACCCACCTGTCGTCCAATTTCAGCAACGCTCATACGTCCGTCTTTTTGCAGGAGCGCTAGGATTTTTCGATCAGTTCGGGAGAGCGTGCTCATAAGGCTTATTCGATGAAGTCGTTTTGATCAATATATAAGAATAAATCAATCGAATCGACTGCTAAAGACCATTAAATACCGCTATTTCGCTTTATTTTGAGGCGTAATATCGCCTTATCGCCTGAGTTATATTAAGGCCTATTCGATTGAGGAATGTGACGTATGCGTATTGGTGTACCGAGAGAAATCAAGAATCACGAGTACCGTGTTGGACTCCCGCCCGCAGGTGTGATTGAGCTTGTTCGTCATGGACACGAGGTGATGGTCGAGACCAAGGCAGGCGAGGGGGCAGGTTTTCTGGACGCAGACTACGCCGCCGCTGGCGCGAGTCTTGTTGATGTGCCCTCGACGATCTTCCGAGAATGCGACTTGATCATAAAGGTCAAAGAACCTCAGCCCGACGAGTGCCGTCAGCTGCGACCGGGACAGATCTTGTTCACCTATTTACACCTTGCGGCTGACCGCCTTCAAACCGATTTGCTGCTCGAAAGCGGTGCGACCTGCATTGCCTATGAGACGGTGGAAGGGACGACTGGCGGACTCCCACTGTTGGCACCGATGTCAGAGATCGCCGGTCGTCTTGCTGCGCAGGCAGGCGGCGACTTTTTAAAGAAGTCCAGTGGTGGACGTGGCGTCTTGCTTGGTGGTGTGCCGGGTGTGGCACCTGCCAAGGTTGTGGTCATCGGGGGAGGTGTTGTTGGGACAAATGCCGCGCGTGTGGCACAAGGTATGGGCGCACGGGTTGTTGTGCTCGATCGGTCTTTGGATCGACTTCGCTACCTGGATGATATTTTCATGGGCCGTGTCGAGACTGTCTGGTCAAGTGCTGCTGCGCTCGAAGAGCAGGTTCTGGATGCGGATCTCATTATCGGCGCGGTGCTTATTCCGGGCGCCGCAGCGCCAAAGTTAGTGGGCCTAGATCTTGTTCGTAAACTGCAAAAAGGCAGTGTTATGGTCGACGTTGCGATTGATCAAGGGGGGTGTTTCGAGACGTCACGAGCGACCTCCTACGAAGACCCGACTTACGAGATAGAGGGTGTGGTGCACTACTGTGTGGCGAACATGCCCGGCGGCGTTGCACGCACAGCAACGTTGGCCCTCACGAATGCCACTCTTCCCTATGTGATGCGCCTTGCTGATCGTGGCCTCGATGCCCTGAGATCAGACCCACACTTCGCGTTAGGTTTGAACGTATATGCCGGCAGGCTGACGCATCAAGGTGTCGGGGAAGCGTTCAACTTTGATACCGTCTCACCGGAAGACGCACTGAAAGTGTGAGCACATTCGTTATAGTGCGGTCACTGTCCTTACTCAGCCCACTATGAACTGTGCATCACTCAAAAAAGCGTCAGCGCTGCCACCGTATTTAGCGGGGGAGATGCGTTCAAACCACGCCGGTGAAACGGGTGCGGTGTGGATTTATAAGGGGATCCTAGCGCTTTCTGCTGACGGGGATATTCGGTCTTTTGCTGAGCATCATTTGACGACCGAGCAGGAGCACCTCGCGTTCTTTGAGGACTGGTTGTCCTCGGGCCACAAGAGCCTTCTTTTGCCGTTATGGCGTTTATCGGGTTTCATTCTCGGTGCGGTGTCTGCCCTGGGGGGAGCGCGCTGGGTCTATGCCTCAATCGAGGCGGTTGAAACCTTTGTTGTGCAGCACTACGAATCCCAGTACCCGGCGCTCGATGAGTACGGTGATGCTGTTTTGTTTTCTGCAATTCGTCAATTTTGCTCAGATGAGGCGTCTCACCGAGACGACGCTGGATCTGAAGCGTCACAACGCTCTACGTTACTGAGTGCCTGGTGCTCGCTCGTCAGCTTCGGGTCTGAGCAGGCGGTCAAGATCGCCCGAAAAATTTAAGTCTTCAGTCATTCATCGTCAGTAAGACGCCGATCTCGACGGACAGCTAGAGGTGTTTCGTTTTATGATTGCCGTCTCAGGTTGTTGCTCTTGATCCGCTGTGATTTTTAGACCGACGCTGCAAAAGGATGGAACATGAGTGCCGAGTTAGTCAGAGCGCGCATCGATGAAGGCCCCGTGGTACCGATCATGTGGCTAGTGATTTTACTAGGTTTTCTTTTAAACCTGGCCGATGGTATCGATGTCGTCGCTATGTCAGTGACGGCACCAAGTGTGGCGACGGCGTGGGGTCTTGAGCGAGCGACGCTTGGCCCACTGTTTAGTGCGGCGCTCTTTGGCATGGCAATTGGCGCGGCGGGTCTTGCCCCCCTGTCCGATCGCTTGGGTCGGCGCCTGCTGCTTGTCTCGGCGATGTTCTTGGTTGGCCTGAGTATGATCGCGGTCCGATGGATTGCGCACACCGAGTCAGTCGCTGTGTTTGCGTTGCTGCGCTTTGTATCAGGTCTGGGTATCGGTGTGATTTTCGGTTGTGCACCGGCGCTCGCCTCAGAATTCATGCCCCACCGGTTGAAAAGTCTTGCGGTATCGCTCGTGGTAATGGGCTACCCGGTTGGCGCGATCTTGGCCGGCCCTATGGCTAACGCACTTATTCCGCAGTTAGGTTGGACTGCAGTATTTACCGCAGGCGGCCTATTAACACTGACTATTGCAGTGGTGACCTGGGCCCTTTTACCCGAGTCCCCTGAGTTTCTCGCGAGTCAAAGAGGGCAGAGACCGGAGCGGGAGGACGAGGTTAATCGACTTCTCTTGAGAATGAATCGGAAGGGTGTAATGGGTCTACCCAGCTTGGTCCACCCACCCAATACGATCCCTGTCGCACAAATTTTAACGCCGGAGCGCCGATTAAAGACGTTGGTGCTTTGGGGCGTCTACTTCATGGGTTTTCTCGCCATGTACTTTATGTTGTCATGGATTCCCACCCTATTTGTTGACTCGGGCTACACCCGAGTACAGGGCATCGAAGCGCTGACGGGTTTTAATCTCGGCGCGATTCCGGGCATTTTAGTGCTTGCCGCACTCACTACCCGATTACCCTTGGTGCCGCTATTATCGCTTTTTTTTCTGGGCGCTGGAGCCGTTCTCGCCTTTGTCGGTCTGACTGAGCCTCAGGAGCTCGGTGCATTGATGCGGCTGATGTTTGCTGGAGGCTTCTTTTTGCACGGCGGTTTTACCTGTCTGTACGCACTTGCAACGCGCGTTTATCCCAATGAGATTCGAGCCGCGGGCGTTGGGTGGGCCGCAGGGCTCGGTCGCACTGGTGCCATCGCCTCACCGTTACTTGCGGCAGCATTACTCTCCGCAGGTTGGGGTATGTACGCCCTGTTTTCGCTCTTCGCAATACCGCTGGCGCTGGGCGGTTTGCTGCTCTGGGTTTTCGTCCAAGATGACTGACAAATGCTTGTGGTTTCCTCATATAGAGAACGGTGATGATCGGACCGCCCTTATCGACTCAGATCAAATACTGAGTTACTCGGGTCTTAGCGCGCGCGTTAACCGTGTTGTTGGAGGGCTCTTGGATGGCGCCGACTCACTCTACGAGGAACGGGTTGGGTTTCTTTACCCGGCAAGTTTCGATTACGCCGCGCTAATTATTGGGGTCGTGGCGGCAGGGGGTGTTGCCGTGCCGCTGAGCGTTCATGCGAGCGCAGACGAATTGGCACATTGTTTGTCTGTTACGGGTGTGAAGCGCCTTGTATTGCCCGATACCCTCCGATCTGAAGCGCTCAATGATGTTTGCGCTGGGCTCGCGATTACGCAACTTGCGATTGACGCACTTCCAAGCGCAGTTGCACCGGATGCCTGGCCCATCAGGTCAGAGCAGGGCGCGCTTGTTGTC
>JABIZW010000035.1 GCA_018666295.1 Halieaceae bacterium | reverse complement strand
GCGCCTTTACACAACGGTTGAGTTGGCAGTGGCAGAGAGGCACCTCCGCATCAGGCGCAACCTTGGCCGATCTGCCACCACCGAGCCTTAGGTACAATGGAATCTGGGCATCAAGTCGCTACTCGCTCGGGCTTGATGTGCGATACCAAGCATCACAGGACACTGTTGGCCCGGGAGAGCGCCCACTGGACTCGGCGCTCATCGTGAGCGCCAGCGCCCTTTGGAAATTCTCTGAAAAATGGCAGAGTGAAATATCATTAACTAACGGACTTGACCGTGTATACCGGGTGAGTGCTGACGACGATGCGCCGCTCTCCATTGGAAGAGCGGTAAAACTCACCCTGCTATGGCAGCCCTAATTACTTTCCAAGGCATTACCGTCTATGGCTTGCCCAACAGTCCAAGGTGCTCCTGCCGCCTGCATTTCACGCTTTAGCGTCGGTAAGGCCACATTCACCAACTCGTTGAGCTGACCCTTTACCGGCTCAAAGACCGATCGGGCGTGGTCAACGCTTTGCTGATGACTGGCCGTCGGACCGTAGCTTGAGTTAGAGACGCCTCTGCGCGCGTGTCCAAGCCAGCTGCTGACACTCATGGGTCCGTAACCACCAATGTCGTCCTGCACATCGACACCAAAGACAAGCTCTTCAACCTCAAACAGCTCGGCGCGTATCGCATGAATGCGACTACTGCCCGACGCTAATGGACGCGACATGCGCGCAAGCATCGTGGTTAGACGATCGAGCTGCTGTCGCGCATCACGAATGGTGTAGCGTACCGCAGCGGTCTGACCGTAGAGGTCGTCAAGTTCAGTATTAAACCGCTCGATCTCATCAAGTGGCGCACTCGGCAACGCACCCGTTCTCAGACGTTTCACATTAAACTCAACCGGACCTGCCAAGACCTGTGTCTCGCCGTTGTGACCAACCACCAACTCAGCCTCGTAAGTGCCCGGCATCACCATGAAGCCACTCGGTGGGTCGCCCCGCCAATTATTGCCGGTTTCTATGGGTCCCGAATACGAACGACGAAGGTCCCAGGCAACACGGTTGAAGCCGGGCGTATTCGATGCACCCACTTTACGTAAAATATTACCTTCGGCGTCTTTGATAAGTAATGACACCTCAGGCTTTTCCTCTCGCGCCTCCGCAACAACGGCAGCCCAACCTGGAAATGAGACCGCTTTACCCGCGTCTACGGCTTCTTTCTCAGAGGCTTTTCTTCGCTGTTCCTGTGTCTGGAAGCTATCCGCAAGATAGTACGTAAAGACAGCACCGAAGGGCGGGTTCTCGGCGACGTACAGAGAGTCGCCCTGGGATCCTTTTGGACGATAACCCAGGGGGCGCTTTTCAAAGTACCAATACGCGTCTCTTGGCGCGAAAAGATCGGCACTGCCCTTCGCATAATCCGTCTGAATGTCACGTAATGCAGAATAGTCATCAAGGACAAAGAAACCACGCCCGAAACTTGCCGCGACGAGGTCGTCTTCTCGCGTCTGAATCTGAATGTCTCGAATCGAGATCGTGGGCATACCACCCGTTAACGTCTGCCAATTTCTGCCAGCATCAAAGGTCACGTAAACACCGAATTCTGTGGCAGCAAACATAAGACTTGCGCGCTTGTGATCCTGTACCAAACGCCACACCAGATGCCGTTCGGGAATACCTTCGGTGATCATCCGCCAGCTGCGGCCTCGATTTTTACTGACTAAGAGATAAGGTGAAAAGTCGCCGTATTTGTGATTATCAAGCGCCACATAGACAGTATCGGGATCGTGCAAATCGGCGCGTATATCATTGACAAAAGCACGGTCAGGCACACCGGGAAGTGATCCGACTTCTATCTTCCGCCAGTTCGCACCATCGTCCTGCGACACATGAATTAATCCATCGTCAGTCCCCGCGTAAAGCAGGCCCGCTTCGAGTGGCGACTCGGAGAGCGATGTAATCGAGTTGTAGTTGGACATGGCGTACATATCCCATGGCGAATCCCAACTTTGGGTGCTCCCCATAATAGGCAGTGCAAAGCGCTCCTCATCACGCGTCAAATCGCCGGAAACTGCGGTCCAGCTGTCGCCACGGTCTTCTGACTTCCAAATTCGCTGAGACGCAAAATACAGTCGGGTGGCTTTGTGAGGACTGACTAATATGGGCGAATCCCAATTATGACGCTCAGGAGCCTCGGTGGGCGCAGACTGAGGTTGAATATAAACAGTCTCACCCGTGCTTCTGTCGACGCGTGTCAAATTACCTTGCTGTGACTGCGCATAAACGATATCTGGATTTCCCGGCTCAGTGGCTGGCTGGTGCCCATCGCCGCCGAGAACAACAAACCAATCTGACGTTCGGATACCACTGACGTTGTCCGTGCGAGAAGGTCCACCCTGTGTGTTGTTGTCTTGGGTGCCGCCGTAAATGTTGTAAAACGGCTCAGCGTCATCCAAGGCCAGTTTGTAATATTGCGTCAGCGGGAGGTTTTCCATGTAACGCCACTTCGACCCAAGATCAAAGCTCTCGTAAACACCACCGTCAGTACCCATCATAATGTAATCTGGATCAGCAGGATCAAAGACTATCGCGTGCATGTCCCCGTGCTGGTTAGGGTGCTCCATGTAACTAAACGTCTTTCCGCCATCTGTCGACTTTTGTACCGTAGGCCCCACAAGGTATAACCAGTCAAAATGATGCGGACTAGTGAAGATTTCCTGATAATAGTGAGGCCCGGTACCGCCGCCCACTGCATCAGCGCCCTTCTCCCAACTCGCACCGGCGTCATCGGATCGCCAGACGCCACCCTCGCGACGATTCAACTCTATCGCGGCGTAAAGCACATCCGTGTCCTGGTTTGAGATCGCCAGTCCGATCTTTCCCATGTTTCCTGAGGGCAAACCGGTCTTGAGTCGCTGCCAAGTTTCGCCACCGTCGGATGACTTGTGAATCCCACTCTCAGGTCCGCCACCCATGTAGGCCGCTACGGTTCGATGGTGCTGCCACGTAGCCGCATACAAAACGTTCGGATCACTGGGATCAAGCACGACGTCGGTGACACCGGTCCACTCACCCTCAGCGAGAACGCGCTGCCATGATTCTCCGCCATCGCGGGTCTTGTAGAGACCGCGCTCTCCCCCGGGCGTCCACAATGGGCCTTGCACGGCCGCCCAAACAACATCGGAATTATCTGGATGAACTAAAATCGTTGAGATGTGCTGAGACTCGTTTAGCCCCATGTTGCTCCAGGTCGCACCACCATCGTCGGATCGGTAGATACCGTCACCAAACCCAACGTGTCGACCACCCACATCCTCTCCGGTACCCACCCAAACACGAGACGGATTAGAGGGGTCAACAGTCACATTCCCTATCGAGTAAGAGGTTTCGTTGTCAAAAATTGGCGTCCATGAAACTCCAGCATTTTCGGTTTTCCACACCCCACCGGAACCCGCGGCGACATACCAAACACTGGAGTCTTCAGGGTCCCAGTCAATATCCGAAATCCGACCGGACATGAAAGCCGGCCCTAGGTTTCGCCACTTGAGGCCGCTCAAATCAAGACCGTCGCCCTCCTTGGCGTAAACAGTCTGTGAGAACGCAGTTAGCGCGAGTACCGCCAGTGTAAGCAAACGATGCATAGTCAAAACCCTCTCTATCGATGAGACCAAGACTATCATCCGAACTGCCTTTGACAAGCGCGGACTTCAAATTAGGAAGGCGCTTCTGAGGCTCACTGTGTCACAAGGTAGACGCGGG
>JABIZW010000141.1 GCA_018666295.1 Halieaceae bacterium | reverse complement strand
TCGCCAATCTGAGTGAGACCTAACAGCCCCCAAATTGTGAGGGCAACAATCGCTACGATGCCGACGAGACCGCCCATGCCCTTGCGGCTGCCACCACCCGAACCACCGGACCCTCGGCCAAAAAAGCCGTTCAGCTGCGCTTGCAGTTTACGGAGGGCCTCATCAAGATCCGGAGGACCCTGATCCTTGCCACCCCAGGGATCGCGCGGGCCATTGCCGCCATTGGGCTCGTTCCATGACATATCTTATTCCTCGATGAATAGTGACGATAGTCTAACAAAACCTGTGGTGATAAGGGGGTATCATCGACGCGATAACGTCAAAAACTGTACCTAGTCTTCAACCGCGTCCAATCCGCCTCTGGCAAATGGACGTTTAATGCACTGCCACCCGCCTCAAGCCACTCCTCCGACTTCACTGCCCCCAGCTCATAAAGCGCAGCGCGGAGCTTCCCCTGCGCGGGCGTCAACTCGATACAGGCATTGAAAAAACTACCCGCAAGACGCTCGCCAATCGCCATTCTAAGCAGATCCAGTCCAGCACCGGATTTAGCCGAGACGGAGACCGTGTCGGGACGCCCGTCGCTGTCCCGAGTCATTCTTGGTTCGCGTTCGAGAAGATCGATTTTGTTGTAGACCAAAAGCTGAGGGATATCACCTGCGCCGATTTCCTCGAGCACAGACTCCACCTCCGACTTTAAAAACTCACGATCGTCCGCGGCCACATCAATGACGTGAATCAGCAGCGACGCATTGAGCGTCTCCTCAAGCGTTGCACGAAACGCCTGCACAAGCGTGTGCGGTAGGTCTGCGATAAAACCGACCGTATCGGCAATAACAACCTCACCCAGACCGTCTATTTCGACGCGTGCAAGCGTCGGGTCTAGCGTTGCGAACAACTGATCCGCCGTATAAACGATCGATTCAGACCAGGTATTAAACAAGGTCGACTTACCCGCATTGGTGTAACCCACCAGCGAGACCAGCGGGACCTCTGCCCGCTGACGTGCCCGCCGATTTTGTGCGCGTTGCTGGCGCACTTTGTCGAGACGAGATTCTATCGTGCTGACACGCTCGCGAAGTAGTCTTCGGTCAGTTTCTAACTGCGTCTCACCCGGGCCGCGCAAACCGATACCACCTTTTTGCCGCTCAAGGTGTGTCCAGCCACGGATCAACCGCGTGCTGATGTGTTTAAGTTGTGCCAGCTCAACTTGCAGCTTGCCTTCATGCGTTCGCGCCCGCTGCGCAAAAATATCCAGAATCAATCCTGTACGCGCGATCACACGGCAACAGAGAAAGGCTTCGAGGTTCCGCTCCTGGCTGGGTGAAAGCACATGATTGAATACGACCAAGTCGGCTTCAACGCGGTCGACCTCTTCCTTGATCTCATCAAGCTTGCCTTGGCCAATAAAGTATTTGGCCATGGGTACTCGTCGCGAGCCTCTAATGATTGAGGTTGGGTCGCCACCAGCGGAGCGCACGAGCTCAATAAACTCACCCAGATCGGGTTCATGTCTTCCACCATCGATTGCAATTTGGACGAGTACAGTGCGCTCACCACCGTCGTGGAGATCAAAAAACATAATGATTATCTACGCGGTCTAGGCCGGGGAGCTGGCAGCTACTCTTATGCAGCAGCTTCTTCCTCACTCGGCTCAATCGGAATTCGGACATTCCGCGCAGGCACGACGGTCGAAATCGCGTGCTTGTAAACCATCTGCGACACCGTGTTTTTCAGTAGCACAACGAATTGATCGAACGACTCAATTTGGCCCTGAAGTTTGATGCCATTGACGAGGTATATTGACACCTGAACACGCTCTTTTCTGAGTGCGTTGAGGTAAGGGTCTTGTAGCGTTTGCCCTTTTGACATGTGATCTCCTTAGAAAGTTGGCGGTCGCAAAAAACGAGGCGACCCAAATCCCCAAAATGGGGGGTGCATAGTCTACTACGACAGTGGCGGTGCTAGGTAGTTCCTCACTTTAAATTTGACCTGTTCTTGCGTATTTTCTGCCCCACTGTCTATCCAGTTTAGACCAGTCCAACTCCTAAGCCAGGTTATTTGCCGCTTTGCGAGCTGCCTCGTTGCAGCAATGCCTTTATCGCGCGCCTCAGCCAGCGAACACTCCCCCGACAAATGTGACCAAATCTGGCGATACCCAACAGCGCGAATGGCAGGAAGATCAACATGCAAGTCGCCTCTGCGATACAACGCCGCTACCTCATCAACAAAACCTTGCGCCAGCATCGTGTCAAAGCGAGACTCAATTCGGTCATGCAGTGTCTTACGCTCGGCAGGCATCAGAGCCACACAGATTGCCTCTTTTTTTGACTGCTTTGACGCCGCTCGCCACTGACTCATAGGCACACCACTGAGCCGAAAAACCTCAAGTGCGCGCGCAATACGCTGGCTGTGGTTCGGGTGCAATTGTGCTGCGGCGGCAGGATCAATCAGTTCGAGCTCTCGGTGCAACGCGGGCCAACCACGCGCGGCCGCATCGGCTTCTATCTCGGCGCGAAGCGCGGGATCCGAGGCAGGCATATCCGCGAGACCTTCGATTAGCGCTTTAAAATACATCATGGTCCCACCGACCAAAATTGTTCGTTTTCCGCGCGATCGTGCCTCTTGGGCAGCCTCAATAGCGTCGGAAACGAAGTCGGCCGCCGTGTAAATGTCGGCAGGATCTCTTATATCTACTAAATGATGAGGGTAGCTCACTTGAGCTGCGCCAATCGTCAAGCCGCGATAAACCAAGGCTGAATCGACACTGATAAGCTCCGCGTTAAAGGTTTCAGCCAGGGCGATTGCGGTGTCTGTCTTTCCGGCCGCAGTTGGCCCCATGAGACAAATGAGCGGCTCACTCACCTTATCGTCCACGCAAGAACAACTTATCGAGCTCATCGTGACTTAACTGCACCCATGTCGGTCGTCCATGATTGCACTGTCCAGAGTTCTCAGTGATCTCCATGTCCCGCAGCAATGCGTTCATTTCTGCAAGCGACAAGGGTCGATTTGCTCTCACAGACCCATGGCACGCCATTGTGGCCAATATTTCGTCCATGCGCGCCGCAAGTCGATCGCTGTGCCCCACTTCAGAGAGATCCGAAAGCACATCACGTACGAGTCGCTCGGCGTTGTCGCGCGCCAAAATGACGGGGATCTCACGGATCACCACACTGCCTTCACTGGCAATATCGATAACAAGACCCAGTCGCAAGAACTCCCCCGAGAACTCCTCAAAAGCCGCCATTTCGTTGCTTGAGAGTGACAATGCCGAAGGCACCAATAGGGGTTGGCTGGCCAGGGTCTGTGTGGCCCTCGCAGCTTTCAAACGCTCATAGGTGATCCGTTCATGGGCCGCGTGAGCGTCAACCAAAACCATTCCGTGTGCATTTTGAGCCACAATATACGCACCGTGCAGATGGGCCACCGCGAAGCCCAAGGGTGGGACGTCGACAGGCTGATTCTCCTGCACTCTATGAGCACCCGCCGGTCCGACTCCTGAATCAGGCGTGCCACGGTCCGATAAGCCTGAGCTAAAACGTTCAAAGGACTGAGAAGGCTCACGCGTTTCTGATGAGTACTCAGCGACCCCGTAAGCCCCAGTGGTGAGGGTCTGGCGCGGCGTTTCGAGCCCCATTGAGACCTGCTCGAACTGAGTCGAAGCAATCTCAGATAGATTGGCCGTATTCGTCTGATCCTCCGGCCTCACCTCAGCGAGGGCTCGGCCAAGCGTACTGAACACAAACCCGTGGACAGATCGACTGTCCCGAAATCGGACTTCATGCTTCGTGGGGTGTACGTTGACATCGACTCGACTCGCATCGAGCTCAAGAAATAGCGCGTACGCCGGATGTCGGCCACCGTACAAGACATCCCGATAGGCTTGGCGAACAGCGTGTGTAATTACTTTGTCCTTGACCACTCGCCCATTGACGAAAAAGTACTGCAGGTCCGCCTGCGACCGAGAAAATGTCGGCAGTCCAACCCAGCCTCGCAAAGACAGACCGTGAGCGACCCGGTCGACCACCACACTCTGATGCGCAAATCCGTCACCACAGATCCCAATAACGCGCCGCTGCAGATCTTGCTCGGACGTACCCGAGGGCAGCCGATGGGTCACCTTACCGTTGTGCGACAGCACGAAGCTCACATCGGGTCGGGCGAGCGCAGTCCGCTTAACCACCTCCTCAATGCGTGCAAATTCCGTTCGCTCAGTTTTTAAGAACTTTCGTCGCGCGGGCGTGTTGTAAAAGAGGTCTCGAATCTCAAGCGTAGACCCTTGGGGATGCGCGGCAGGGGCGACACTGACCTTCATGTCACGACCTTCACACTGCGCCACATGGCCATTGCCGGGTTGGTCTGTTGTATTAGAGGTGATCGAAAATTTTGAAACCGAGGCAATCGACGCAAGCGCCTCACCCCTAAAACCCAACGTGGCAACGGCCTCTAAATCGTCAATCGACGCAATTTTACTCGTGGCGTGACGCGCAAGAGCGAGACTCAAGTCCTCGCTCGCGATACCGACACCATTGTCGGTTATTCGTATCTGTTTCACACCGCCCGATTCAATATCGATCGAAATCTTGTCGGCAGCAGCATCCAGCGCATTCTCCAACACCTCTTTAACAACAGATGCCGGACGCTCAACCACTTCCCCGGCGGCAATTTGGTTGGCAAGTCTGCTGTCGAGCTGCCGAATTTTGCCCGTTGATGTCATCCCGACTCCGGAATAATAAGGACCTGACCGACTCTAATACTGTTAGAGGACAGATCATTTTTTGACTTTAACGCCTCAAGCGTCACTGAGTAGCGCGAGGCGATGCCTGACAAGGTGTCTCCGCGCACAACCTTCACACTGCGACTCACTGGCATGGAAACGGACGACGCACGCGCAAAAACAGTGCCGGGTGGCGGGTTTGCTCTAAACCAACGTTCGACCCCGACAAAAATCGCCGCCGCCATCTTGGTTTGATAGCTCGGTGTGGCCAACAACGCGGACTCCTTCGGATTTGATATAAAACCCGTCTCAACCAAGATTGACGGAATGTCAGGAGACTTCAACACCAAAAACGCGGCCTGCTCGACCTTCTTTTTATGAAGGCGCTGAGCCACTTCACCCATCTCGCCCAAGATCTCTGTCCCAATGCTTAAACTGGAGTCGAGTGTTCCAGTCATGGACAAGTCAGTCAGCACACCGGCCAAGACGTCATCCAGCTCCGATACCGCAACGCCTCCGACTAAGTCAGCGGCGTTGCCTTTATCAGCAAGGTACTGCGCGGTGGTGGAAGTGGCCCCTCGTGTCGACAGCGCATAGACCGACGCACCGTTCGCCGACGGGTGCGTAAACGCATCCGCATGAATAGAGATGAACAAATCCGCTTGATTCTTGCGCGCCAAATCTCTGCGTCCTTTGTGGGTGATGTAATAATCGCCCGTACGAATCATGACAGGGGTGAACGCCGACGAGGTCTCAAACTGACGCTTTAATCGGTTCGCTATCTGCAAAACAACGTTTTTCTCGCGAAGTTTGTTGGGACCCGACGCACCGGGGTCCTCACCACCGTGACCCGCATCAATCGCCACCACCACCGGCCGCCGACGATCGACTTGTTGCACGCTTTTCGGCGGTGTGACGATCGCGGGTACTGCGTCCGTATTGGCATCGTAAAGGTCCAATACCAACCGGTGCCCTGTGCGCTCATTAGCGGACAGTTGAAAGCTTTTAGGTCTAACCTTGGCGGTAAGATCAAAAACCACACGAAGATCTTCACCCTGACGGACACCTGATCTGACGCGCGCCACCGGCGTCCCCTCAAGCGGCAGGTCTGTGAGTACACCCACCAGAGACGCACCCTTTACATCCAACACCAAACGCGACGGATTTTCGAGCTCCAAAACGGTGTGTGCGGTGGGCCCAGACAAATCCAGCACGATGCGCGTGTGGTCCGGCGCCCGCCAGAGTCGGACGTCCTCGACATTGACCGCAGCACCGGCGAAAGGGGCGACGAGCAGTCCCAGAAGCAAAAGCAACACGGTGGAGCTGCCTCGCCTACTCAACATGATCCACTCCACAGCGTTCGAGCACTTGGGACCCCTGGGTCGTCAGCGCTAAAACGCGAAGTGCTCGCCCCGACCCACGCTCGCTCAACTCGATTTTCAAATCGGGATTAGGCAGCCATCCTTCACCGCGACTGGGCCACTCGATCAACACGATCGCACCACTGGCCAAATAGTCTCGAAAACCCAGAAACTCGAGCTCTTCCGGATCAGACAATCGATACAGATCTAAATGACAGACGAGGTGAGTATCGTCTAACTCGTAAGGCTCGCAGAGCGTATAGGTTGGGCTCTTGACCGCCCCCATGTGTCCGCGACCACGCAAGACTCCGCGGGTAAAGGTGGTTTTTCCCGCCCCAAGCTCCCCCACGAGAAAAATCACGTTTCCAGCGATCAAACCTGCACCGATTTTGGCGCCCGCGTCGACGGTTGCAGCCTCGTCTGCAAGAAACGTCTGAATTAAACCAAAACTAGTCATGCGCAGAGTGTACCGCGCTAGAGCTCATATCTGTCACACTGTTAGCGTGAATAACCGTGACCACACTGCAATTATTGAGACCATTCAAGCGTGGGCCCGCGAGCTCGGCTTTCAAGATATTGGATTTACAGGCGTCAATCTTCACGAACACGAAGCCTACCTAGAAAAGTGGCTCCAAGCGGGATACCACGGCACCATGGATTGGATGGACCGTCATGGTAGCAAGCGCAGCCGCCCATCTGAACTAGTGCCTGGGACCTGCACGGTGATCTCGTGTCGAATGGACTACCTACCCGAAGCCGCAGATGCGTGGGAGATCCTAGAACATTCGGGAAAAGGGTTCGTTTCTCGCTACGCGTTGGGGCGTGACTATCACAAACTCATCCGATCTCGCCTGGCAAAGCTGGCCGAACGCATTCGCGATGAACTCGCTTCTGGGACGTTCAGAGCGTTCGTCGACAGTGCCCCCGTTCTCGAACGCGCTATCGCCGAAAAATCTGGATTGGGATGGATTGCCAAAAATACCATGTTGATTAATGAGTCAGCGGGCTCTTACTTTTTCTTGGGCGAAATCTATACCGACATTCCCTTCATGCCCTCCGATCCAAAAGAAGAAAAACACTGCGGCAGTTGCTCAGCGTGTATGGTCGCCTGCCCAACTGAGGCCTTCGTCGCGCCTTTTGTACTCGATGCTCGACGCTGCATCTCTTATCTAACAATCGAACACAAAGGATCCATTGACGAGGCACTAAGACCTAAGATGGGCAACCGGATCTACGGGTGTGACGACTGTCAGTTGGTCTGTCCCTGGAACAAGTTTGCAACTACCAGTCCTGAGCCTGACTTTGCGCCACGCGAGGGCCTAGATCAGGCCGATTTGATCACGTTATTTGCGTGGACTGAAAAGGAATTTGAGGACCGACTTCAAGGCTCTCCCATTCGACGAATTGGCCACGAAAGGTGGCTTCGCAACATTGCGGTTGCGTTGGGCAACGCTGAAACAACGCAAGAAATCGTCAACGCATTGCGCTCAAAGCAAGATACATCGTCACCACTGGTCAAAGAGCATATTGCTTGGGCCCTAAACCAACACGGGTATTAGCCACTCATTTTCACTAAATGTTCACGGTAATAACGAAGCTCTTCAATCGACTCGCGAATATCGGCCAAAGCTTCGTGAACATTGCGCTTGGGCACCGCAGGCAGATCTTTCCGCCAATAAGTTGCCAGTAGCTTGAGCGTGGTAACGTCCAAGTTTCGGTAGTGGAAAAAGCCTGCCAGCTCCGGCAAGTGCTTCACCATGAAACGACGGTCTTGGCAGATCGAATTGCCGCACATGGGCGAGCTGTTGGGCTCAACCCATTGCTCCAGAAACGCCAGCGTTCTCGCAGAGGCCTCGGCCTCATCAATGGTGCTGGAACGAATCCGATCCACCAATCCTGACTGGGTATGCGTACGCGTATTCCATTCGTCCATTGCCGCAATAGCCGCCTCGCTCTGACGCAGTGCAATAACCGGACCCTCCGCGAGCACCTCTAAATCCTGTGTGGTTACAATGGTTGCAATCTCAATAACGCGGTCAGTGTCCGGATCTAATCCGGTCATCTCCATGTCGACCCAAACAAGCCTAGTTTGCTTACTCATCAATCCTCGCCCTCACAAAAGCGCCCAAAGCACATCACTACTCGACGGGACAGGGTACACTGATCTCATGGCGAATAGACGACTGACAGAGCAACAGAAGCGACGCATTGACCACAATGAGACGAAGCGGCGAAAAAGCTCAATGGCTGGCCACAATGACGATGCGCTCGGCACCATCGTTGCCCGTTACAGTAAGACGGCGATCGTCAGAGACGAGGTCGGCAACACGCACAAGTGCCATCTCCGCCCCAACCTCGCTCACTTGGTCGCGGGCGATCGCGTATTCTGGCTGCACAGCGATACTGGCGCCGCCGTATCAGCACAACTCGAGCGTCGTTCAGAACTGAATCGTCCCGATGCACGCGGTCAGTTAAAAGCCGTTGCCGCTAACGTGGACCTCATTGCGGTCGTGATTGCCCCAGCGCCCGAACCGTTTGCAAATCTGATCGATCGCTATTTGGTGGCCGCGCATATTGCGGGAATCGAGGCCGTCGTCATTCTTAACAAGGCTGATCTATTGGCGATAAACCCAGAGAGTCGCACTCTACTGAACCGCTATAAAGATATTGGCCTAACGGTTCTAGAAATCGACCCAAGCGCGAGCGCCACAGGAAATTTAAACCGCTTGCTGGGCGACCGCACGACAGTCTTCGTAGGCCAAAGCGGCGTTGGCAAGTCATCGATCATTAATCGTTTGCTACCGAACGAAGACCTTCGTGTGGGTGAGCTTTCCGAGGGCGTCTTAAAAGGCCGACACACAACCACGACGGCCGAGGTTTTTGAGCGACCAGAAGGGGGCTGTATTATTGACTCGCCGGGCATACGAGAATTCGGGTTACAGCACATTGATCCAGCGCTCGTCGCCCCGGGCTTTGAAGAATTCAGAGCGTTTTTAGGCCAATGCCGATTTC
>JABIZW010000147.1 GCA_018666295.1 Halieaceae bacterium | reverse complement strand
CGTCTGAGGCAAGTGCTACAGCAAGTGGTGCACCCGTTGCACTCGGTGCCTCAAGTACCGAGTCGATCACATGAATAATGCCGTTCGACGCGACGATGTCCGTGACTACGATGTTCGCTGTCTCAATCATGAGTCCTGAATCGCCAAGAGAAATCGTGGCTTGGTCGCCGTTTGCCATGTCTACGGCACTACCTGCAGCCGCAATAGCGTCAATGGATGAAAGCTCTGCTCCCGCAACAACGTGGTACAGCAACGTGCTCTCTAAAACGTCAAGGTTGTTGAGTAGGTAGTTGAGCGTTGCATCACCCAGTGCTTCAAAGGCCGCGTCGGTGGGCGCAAATACGGTTAATGATGCGTCGGGGTCATTAAGGGTTCCGACCAAGTTTGCAGCAGTTGCGGCGGCAACCAGCGTTTCAAAGTCGTCGTTGGACGAAGCAATTTCCGCAACAGTCATCGTTGAAGGCGTGAGATCTGGCGGAAGCAAAACCGAGTCAACCACATGGATGACGCCGTTAGAGGCTTCAATATCGTAGTCCACGACCTTTGATAGGTTGACGTAGAGGTAATCGTCGTCGCGCTTAGTCAATGCGACATCAACACCGTTCAGCGTCTCTACCGTAGTCGGTGCTAAGTCAAGCGCCGCGCTGACGCCGACTTCGCTACCCAGTACGTGGTACGTCAAAATACCTGCAAGTGCCTCTGGGTCTGCCAGTAATGCGTCCAGGGTGCCTTCGGGAAGCGCTGCGAAGGCCGCTTCCGTTGGGGCGAACACGGTCAGCGATGCACTTTCGTCAGAGAGCGCGTCAGCAAGTCCAGCGGCCTCGACGGCTGCGAGCAGCGTTGGGAAGCTGCCACTGGCAGTGGCAACTTCAACGATGTTGCCGGCCGAAGGTTCTGGGGCTGGCGTGCTTGCTTCCGGCGCTGCGGGAAGATCGCCGCTGTAAAGAACACCATCGCCACTGTCTGAACATGCGGCGAGAAATACGAGTAGGCTTGCTACCAATGTGCGGGACATGACCCGTGTCATCGAATTCATAGTTAAATCCTGTTACTGATCTCGGTTTTAAAATTAAAATAGGGAGAAATCCAAGCTTGTTATCTCACAGCCCGGCGGATGATGGTGAGCCAAATTCGACGACAGGGACTTTCAGCGCGATGAATCAAAAGCCGCGCCGTATCTCGCTTTCGAATCTCTCCTGTCGATTTTTTAAGGGTCGTTTTGTGCAAGCTCTGGTCAATCGGGCAGACGCGTTCTTGATCAAATCTATTATTTCGCCCGCGGTTGCACCAACGAAGCGCAATGCGCAGACTGACTTTTCGGTTAGCGGAGTTATTTTTTATGGCCAACAGCACCCACACGTACAGCCCTGACGAGCGCAATAGTTCGATACTGATTAATATTAATGGTGAGCTCATTCCTCGTGAAAAAGCGACCGTATCAGTGTTCGACAGCGGGTTTATCCTTGGCGATGGAATTTGGGAGGGGCTTCGCGTGCACCAAGGCACGATTCCATTTTTGAGTCAGCATTTAAAGCGTCTTTGGGAGGGTGCTAAAGCATTAGATCTCGACATGGGCATCTCTCGCGATGCGTTGGCGGACCGACTTTTTCAAACACTTATTGCGAATAACATGAGGGATCATGTTCATATTCGCTTGATGGTGACGCGAGGCATTAAATCGACGCCTTATCAGGATCCCGCGGTCACGATTAGCGGGCCTACTATTGTCATTATTCCAGAATACAAAGCGCCGGATCCCAGCCTCAATGATCGTGGGCTCCGGCTCTACACGGTTTATACGCGTAGGGGTTACGCCGACGTTCAGGACCCCCGAATCAATAGCCACTCAAAACTCAACTGTATTTTTGGATGCATTCAAGCTGCGAAGGCGGGCTACGACGAAGCACTAATGCTCGACCCGCATGGGCACGTTGCGACCTGTAACTCGACACACTTTTTTATTGTCCGTGAGGGTGAGGTTTGGACCTCCTCTGGCGATTACTGTCTCGACGGGATTACCCGGCGCAATGTGATTAACGTCTGTAAGGCCAACGGTATTCCTGTTTTTGAAAAGAACTTTTCACTCATGCAAGTCTACGGTGCCGATGAAGCGTTCGTGACCGGAACGTTTGCAGGGCTGACGCCTGTTTTTGAGGTCGACGGGCGCAGCTTATCCCACACGCAAAGAGGGCCGATGGTTGACCGCTTACAAGCGCTTTATCGGGCGCTTGTTGAAACCGAGAGTGGGCGGCCCCAGAACGCGAGCATCTGATATGACCGTCCGAATTGCGGGCTGGTCAGGACCGCGAAATATATCGACGGCCATGATGCGAGCCTGGGAGTCTAGACCCGACTGTTCGGTGGTCGATGAGCCTTTTTACGCCTGCTATCTCAAAGAGTCCGGTGCTGACCACCCGATGCGTGAGCAAATTTTGGCCAGCCAATCGACGAGTCGAGAGGCTGTAGCAAAGCGTCTCAGCGCGTCGGCGATGGCGGGCCTGCAGTATGAGAAGCACATGACGCACCACATGCCGCGCGGCAGTGATCTGTTGTGGACCAAGGATATAAAGCACGTATTTTTAATTCGTTCACCCGAACGCGTTATTGCGTCCTATCGCGAGAAAATGCCGTCGGTGTCGCCTGACGACATTGGCATTATCCGACAGCGAGAGTTGTTCGATGAGATTACAGCACTGACCGGACAGCGACCGCCGGTGGTCGACAGTGCAGATATTCTTGCCAATCCCAAAGCAATGATGCGCGAGATTTGCGAGGCGCTCTGTGTCGAATGGGTCGACGGGTGCATGACGGACTGGAAGCAAGGTGCTCGGCCGAGTGACGGTGTTTGGGCAGCGCACTGGTATGAATCAGTCAATGCGTCGTCTGGTTTTTCAGCAGCGTCTGTTACGCCCGGTAAGCTGAGCACTCAGGATTTAGCCTTGGCCGAAGCGATGCGGCCGCATTATGAGGCCATGGCAACCCATAAACTGTCTCGACCTTGAGTCATGTCTGTCGCGAGTTATAGCGCAAGGGCAGGACGTGCTATCGGGCTGCATAAAGAGGCGAGTACTGAGCGGGTCCCCTCAAAGCTGCGTCTGCCGTGCATTACTTTGAGGTTGTCGAGCAGGGCGATATCACCCTTTTGCCACTCAATATCGATCGTATTCTCGTATGAAACATTAATAGCTGCCTCTAGATCGGCAGTGTCTATTCGACTGTGATCACCAAAGCACAAACGCGGCTCTGGATCGTCGTCGGCATTTGCCCAGCTCGCTGCAGCGGCGACGATCTGATTAAAAAAGACGTCTTTACCACGCCCAAATTCATCGACTGCCATCAGCGCGGGTGTTTGTACTGAGAGACCACCATCGTTCAGCCAGCGAAACGAATACCCCAACTCAGTAAGCCGCGCTTCCGCTTGCTTAGTGTTGGATACGTTGAGCGTGTCTTTCCAGCTTCTGCCTTGCCCTGACGCGACGTCCGCGTCGATGGGCATTGAGTTGCGGTAGCGAACGCCCAGGGCGCGCAGTTTGGCAACAAACTCGGGACGTATGGCCGTTAGCGCGAGTAATGCTCGGTCTGATCGACAAATCGGCGTGGCGCCGCCCTTCTCCGCAGGTTTTTCACAGAAGAAAAACAGCTGTCCGGGAAAGATCAGTGTCTGGGCCATTTCATGATGCAGAAAAATTTCCACCTCAGGAGGTGCCTCGTTGGCTGTGAAGACTCGACTGGTTCGGTTGTGTCGCACAGCGTTCGAAAACGATTCCGTGTAAGTAAAATTAGGCAGGTCAAAGGCTTCAATAAAATCGTGGAAGTCTTGCGCTGTGGATATGCCGTAGTCTCGAAAGACCACAAAACCGTGTGCATTGATGAGGTCGCTGATGACCGTTTTGGATGGGCCGTCAAGCGCTGTTCCCACGCTGATGGGCAGCTCCGCGGGAGTCATTACTGTAAAAGAGGATGTCGTCATGGTTCCTTCTTATTCGCTAATACGTTGTGTTGGGCAGCAGCTCCTGCTGGTAGGGATTAATCCCCAGTTGTTCAAGTGTGGATCGCACATCAACCACCTGACCTGTCTTGATTGACTCTTGAGCCATCCAGGCGGTGATAATTGCCCACAGGCCCT
>JABIZW010000102.1 GCA_018666295.1 Halieaceae bacterium | reverse complement strand
CTCAAGCACCTCCAAAATGCGGTCGAGTGTTAGATCGTCAGATTGATCACTCCACGTCGCTTTTTCCGCTTCATCCTTAAAGCAGTACGCCTTCCATGAAATCGAGTAACGCAGGTCTGACCAACTGTAGCGCGCGGCTTCAAGCCCATTTAAATTGGCGAGAGACCACTGATCACCTCCTCTAAACGTCAGCGTCGCGCCTTTATCGATCTCGGGAAATATCGCTTTGGGGGTAACTCGTTCAACGCCGTGAAATACGGTGTCAGTGTCGATGAGAATGGCCGTATTGTGCATCGCCGGCATGGACTCTCGAGGACCTTGAGGTCCTTCAGGGAAGTAGGCAAAGGCGCCACCTGGATTAGCCCCGAACCATGAGACGCAGGTTGCAATGGGGATGCGGTAATCATCAAACAATCCTGAGTGGAGCATAGTGACCAACAGCCACTGCGGCATGCGTTTTCGGTCTGCACCCCGAAACTCAGGGACATCAGTGTGGATCGCAAGTTCTTGTCCCGGCGTCAGTATGTTGGCGTAGACGATGGCAGGGACAACCAAAGGACGATCGGTCACCTCTCTTGCAACGCTCACCAGATCGGGATGTGTAAAAAAGGACTCGACACCCGGCGCCTGAATCTCGTTTCCGTAGGCGTAAGTCTCCCGAAAATAGTTGGTCCGCTGAGCGGCTGTGCTCACCTCATCGGTATTCCCGTGACCGTCAATACCGTGCTGAATATAGTTAAATGCCGCATCAAACCGTTGAGGGAGAGACTCGCCGATACCCTCGTTCAAGGCCTCTTCTGCGTAAGTGCGAAACACCTTGCGGGCTTCGGCAATACGAAGCATCTGATCGGCTTCAGCGGCGGTCATAAATGGCGTCATTGCTTTGTAACTGGCTCGCATAGCATTCCCTTATTCGTTGTTACTGCTCTTTTTTACCGCGTCTGTGTGGTGCACTCAACATGCCCCGTCGAATCGGTTAAGGGATGAGTACCGAACTGCCTGTCGTGCGACGACCCTCAAGATCTTTGTGCGCCGACACCACGTCATCAAGCGAATAGCGTTGATTAATATCCACTGTTAGGGCACCGGATTGAATAAGATCAAAAATGCGATCCGCTGAGGCTTGCATCCAACCCGGTCTAGCCATGTGCGTGGCCAATGTTGGACGCGTAAAGTAGAGCGACCCGCCGAGCGCCAACTCACCTGGGATGACTCCATCAATTGGACCCGACGCATTACCAAAACTGACGAATGTGCCCAGGGGTGCTAGGAGTCCAAGACTCAATCGATAGGTCGATCTCCCCACACTGTCGTAAACCACTGGATACCCACCCGGTGCAGAGTCGCGAAGCCGCGTCTCGAGACCATCTGCAGTGCTCACAAAACATTCTGCGGCTCCGTGACTCAGTGCGAGTTTGCACTTCGCCTCGGTACTTGCTGTGCCGATCAGACGAACCCCTTTCGCTTTGGCCCATTGGCAGGCAATTAAACCCACGCCCCCTGCCGCCGCATGAAAGAGGACAGTCTCACCGCCGTGGAGTACAAATGTATCGTTGAAAAGGTAGTCCACGGTCATGGCTTTCAGCAATACAGCTGCGGCCTCTTCGTCGGTCACAGCGTCGGGAATTTTCACCAGAGCGCCGCGCGATAGAACAATAGCCTCAGCGTACGCGCCCATGGCCATCGCAAAGCCGACCCGCTCCCCTATATTCAGGTCGTCAACCCCATCTCCAATGGCGTCTACACGACCCGCGCCTTCACACCCCAGACCGGTAGGAAGTGCCAGAGGATAGAGCCCAGAACGGTGGTAGGTGTCTATTAAGTTGATACCGCAAGCGCTCAGGCAAATGCGCACCTCACCCGGACCAGGCTCAGGTCTTGGCACCTCCCGCATGGACATCTGCTCTGGTCCACCACACGAATCAACTCTCACCGCCCTCATTGTGCTCATATGATTACTCCTCATTGCTGTGTTGGCACTCGAACACCGTATCACTAAAGGCAGTAACGCCTTATTAACGCCCGTAAAGTCTCGACGGCAGGCTGAATCTGGTCGAGCGGCAGGTATTCGTTAGGTTGGTGCGCAACGTCAATAGATCCGGGCCCCATGACAATGGTTTCGAGGCCCAGCGACTGCAAAAAAGGCGCCTCTGTCGCGAAATTTACAGCGTCAGCGACATGACCCGAGGCAGCCTCGCAGGCAATCACAAGCTCGCTGTCCTTGGCTTGCTCAAATGCGGGGACGGGTTCAACCAACCGGCGCATTTCAATATCAATACCGTGTAATGCAGCAATCTCAACCAAGCGCGAATTCAAATCCCGCTCTACGTCTTGGTACTCAAGGCCGGGCAACATGCGAACGTCGAAACTAAAATCGAGCTCCCCACAAATTCGGTTAGGGCTATCACCGCCATGGACGCACCCAAAGTTAAGGGTCGGGACAGGCACCGCCATGAGCTCACAGCGAAACTTCTGCGCCAACTCGTCCCGATAGTTTGATAACACCGCCAGTAACGTCGGTAAAGCGTCAATAACGTTGTTACCCAAATCAGGATCAGACGAGTGACCGCTCCGACCGCGCATCTTGACCCCTTGCATCATGATGCCCTTGTGCATTCGCATCGGCCTGAGGTCGGTAGGCTCTCCCACAACGGCGGCTCGGGCCTGCGGTAAGTAGTCTTTTGTCAGCGATCGAGCACCGCGCATGGTGCTCTCCTCATCAGCAGTCGCCAGTAAATAAAGAGGCGATTTAAAATCTTTTGGATCAAACGCCGCCGCCGCTTCCAGCGCTACAGCAAAAAACCCTTTCATGTCAGTACTGCCCAAGCCATACAACCGGCCGTCTCGTTCATCAAGCGCCAGTGGATCCGAATCCCAACCTCCCGCGTCAAATGGCACCGTGTCGGTATGGCCAGACAACACAAGACCCGAGGGCTGACCACCCGTCTCACAACAATCGCCCAAAGAGGCTATTAGGTTGGCCTTTGCATTTGCGTCAGAACCCAACTCTTGAATCTCAACAGCCCAGCCATCACCCTCAGCGTACTCAGCAATATGGTGAATCACCTTCCGATTACTACTGTCCCAGCGTGGGTCTGGCGAACTGACAGAATCAGCTGCAATAAGCGCAGACACCCGATGAATAATTTGCTGCTCGCTGGTTGGCATAGTCCCCTCTTGTTAAACCCCAGACCCTTAAAGCGTAGCCTCATCTTGATCCAGCGTCATCACACTTCCAACCCCACTAGATCGGTTATGCTGAGGTATGACAGAGCAATATCAAATTTCGTCGAAAACAAACTCAGACAGTGCGGGCATGACCGTTAACGTGCTGTCACAAGGCGCCTCTATTACTGGAATGACTGTGCAGCTGGCGGGCAGGAGCAGAGACGTCGTACTCGGTTACTCGTCAGCAGAAGATTACGCGTCTGACCCATTTTATATGGGCTCAACCGTGGGACCCGTGGCAAACCGTTTGCGCGATGGGAAATTTTCAATCGCGAGCGAGTCATTCGCCCTTGAGGTCAATGAGGTAGATCGCGCCAACCTACTCCACGGAGGAGCTAAAGGGCTGCATCAGCAAACCTTTGAACCCGCGCCCCAGCGCGATGGTCACTCGCTTGCGCTTTCTCTAGAACTTGCACATTTGGAAGACGGTTTTCCTGGCGATCGAACCATTACAGTGCGTTATGTCCTGGTCGATCCATTGAGCCTCCAGATCGATTTTGTTGCCACGACAAGTCACCCCACGATCATGAACCTAGCCAGTCACCCCTACTTCAACTTAGGGGGACCTCTCAGAGACCACGAGCTGAAAGTGAACGCCAAGGCATTCAGTGAGGTTGATAATCGACTGTTGCCGACCGGTGCGCTGCCTTCAGTCGTCGGGACAACCCTGAACTTCCAAGAGTGGCGGACCCTGGGCAACACACCAGTCGATCATAACTTTGTTCTGAGTGGGGCCTCCACATTGCGGCATGCAGCGAGTCTGCGTCTCGCATCTTCAAACCTTCAACTCGACTGCCTGACGACACAGGCAGCATTGCAAATTTACACCGGTGATGACCTATCAGCGCCCTTCATAACGCGCGCCGGTATTTGCATGGAAGCTCAGGGATTTCCAGATGCTCCCAATCAAGCAACGGCGCCGAGTATCGACTTGATGCCGGGGCAGATTTACCGCCACAAAACACTTTATCGCGTCGGTCACATCGCTGAAAAATAGGCCCTGTCTCGCGACACTAGTTAAAGTCGCGCTCGTCCCACCAAGGGAAAAACTCAGGCATATCACTGCTCACTTTTCCGGGATAACGCGCAGGCCGCTTCTCCAAGAAGGATTTAACCCCCTCTTGGGCATCCGCTGACTTACCGGTGAAGTAAACGCCTCGCGAATCTATTTGATGCGCCTCCATCGGGTGGTCCGCACCCAACATCTTCCACATCATTTGACGTGCCATCGCCACTGACACAGCCGACGTCTCGTTACAGAACTCTGCCGCCAGCGCCCGAGCGGCGGGCAGGAGTTCATCTGGGGCGTACACAGTCCTGACAAAACCTCTCTCTAACGCCTCCTCAGCGTTGAAAATTCGACCCGAAAACGTCCACTCTAATGCTGTGCTGATGCCGACCACGCGAGGAAGAAACCAGCTCGATGCCGCTTCAGGAACAATTCCTCGCTTTGAGAACACAAACCCGTACTTCGCATTGTCACTGGCCAGTCGGATATCCATCGCACACTGCATGGTGGCGCCTATTCCGACTGCCGGACCGTTACAAGCAGAGATAACCGGTTTTAAGCATTCGAAAATCCGCAGCGTGAGTAAGCCTCCCCCATCACGAGGGATCTCGTCACTCTTAGGCTTGTAATTGAACGTGTCACCGCCGCCACCAAGATCGGCACCCGCACAGAATGCGCGTCCCGAACCTGTGAAAATAATCGCTTTTACGTCGTCATCCGCGTCGGCCGCATCGAGTGCCGCAATGACCTCATCGCGCATCTCGTTATTAAACGCATTAAGCCGCTCTGGACGATTAAGTGTGATCGTCAGAATGCCATTGTCGACCTCGTAGAGTATCGTTTCGTAGTTCATTATTAGTGTTCTCCCTCAGCGAACTTGAGCCGCAGGCCACGCCTTATGTGCGGCGAACTTAAGTAAAAGCTGTTTCTTCTAGGATCGAAGAATCGTTTCTAAGCGCTCTATGCACCCGTGCATACTCCCTTCAATAAAAGGCTCTATCGACATGGGTATGACTGATGCTCGCCACACCAGCCGGCAGCCCGCCTCACTCGCCATAACCTGCACTCGCGCATGATGTGACTCCAGCGACCCGGGACTTTCAAAACATGAGTACTCTAGCGTTCTCGTCTCGTCGTCGTGCTTCAAAATTCGTTCTTTAATGGCTCCGGCACCCGGTAAAACGAGAGACCTCACCTCGCCATCAAAGGAGCAACTTTCCACACCCGGTACCCAATCGACTCGATCAGGTGTTCCAAGAATTTTCCAGAGCGCCTCAGGGGATGCCGCGAATTCATGATTGATCTCTATCGCCATTTTGTTGGTACCTTTTGTGCCGTTAGCGGCCGAGGATTCACAGTATCGAAAAAAGCGGCTCGCCGGCAATGCGTCCGCGCTCTAAAATGGTCGTGTGATTTGTGCGAGACTCGCGCTAATCATCATTTGGGCCGTTACGCCACTCATCTCGAACAGGACGATATTATGAATCACATCACCATTTGGCATAATCCTCGTTGCTCAAAATCACGAGTAACGCTGGGCCTGCTCCAAGAAAGAGGGATCGACCCGGTTCAAGTCAAATACCTCGAGAATCCACCAACGGATACGGAAATCAGAGCAGCCCTGATCGCACTTAAGATTCCACCGTTTGAACTTATGCGACGCAACGAAGCCGCGTTTAAAGAGCTTAAACTTTCCAAAGAATCAACGGATGATGAACTTATTGCCGCTATGGCAACTCACCCAATATTGATCGAGAGGCCCATCGTGTTTGCAGGTAAGAAGGCCGTCATTGGGCGACCACCAGAGAATGCACTAAGGCTCTTAGATGCTTAATTTCAGGCAAACTTCTCCCGCAGGAATATATCCGTCTGCAAAAAAGTCTGTCGCCAGAAAGTGTCCAAACTGCTAAACGGTACTTAGCGCCGAGCGTCTTCTATTTCGACCACTTCTACGACTGATTTAATAGCCTTATTAAAGTCGCTTTCAAGGCCCTGCCGATGCCATTTAGTCAGCAAACAAGTGATTTGCTTCTCAAGAAAACGCCTTTCCATCTTTAGTAACACGCAGCTCAGATTAGTATTATCCACTGCTTCCCCCAGTCGAGCTGACGATTAAATGTTTGCCGCTCTGCCACCACATTACTCTAATATCAGGCTATATCCATCAATATCCGCCTTTTTTTACTTACGCTTGCTGACTTAAGGAGACTACGGAATTGGTTTTTGACGCCAGGCTTGTGATGCAGCGCGATTCTCTGATCCGACTTCACAAAGTAGTTTAGACGCGAGCCCACAGGCTGCGCCGACCTGACTCCAAAGACGCGCCATAGTCCAACGGCACTCAGTCAAAAGAGGCCCAGTTATCACTTAACCGGTGCAACCCCCCTTGCCACATCCCTGAGTACTGACTTACTTTGGTGTCAATGCCGACAACTTTTGAGGGTTTTCATGGCGCGACTCACGATCGGACTTTTTGCGTTCCTACTTCTTTTAGTCGCAGTACTGCCTATTTTTGGCTTGAATTTGGTGCTCTTTATGAACCCTAGACTCGAGCCCTTTGAGGCCCACTCTGCAACCCTTTACCTTTTCGTAAACCGCTCAGCGGCCTTTGCGTCTATAGCCTTCTTCGCCCTTAACTACCTGCGCCACAAGCGCCCACTGTCTTCCGTCTCCCCGCTGCTGGTTTTTTCTAATTCATGTCTCATCTTTGGCCCTATTTACATCGTACTCGCACCCGAATTCTCCTGGGGGCAACTTGCACCGCTACCCCTCCTCGTTGGGCTGAGCTTGTTTTTCTTCCGGCAGAATCAAAATGAATCAAAAAAAATATTCGTTGATCATTGGTGACCGAGCTTAACGGCCGTTTGAAGCGTAGTTAGGCGTCTTCAGCGTACGAAAATATCTGCTCAATCGGCATTGCAAACAACGCCCCGACTTTAAACGCGAGGGGTAGACTAGGATCGTATTTCCCTTTTTCAATCGCGTTAACTGTCTGTCGGGTGACATCCAGTGCACTAGCCAAGTCAGCCTGGGTCCAATTTCGCTCTGCTCTCAACACCTTCAGCTTGTTTTTCATTCACTCGTGCGCCTCATCCACAGCACAATGACCGCCACGATGTAGGTAATACCCGTGACAAAAAGAATATTGGTAGGCCGGGTATCCGCTAAAACGCCTGCGGGTTCCAGATTTCCATACGTCACCGTCACTATAGCGGTGACACCCAAAGTAATGGCCATTGCTTCAAGGTGAGTTTGTTTTTGCAACTCATCCATACTCATCAGGTGTCTATACTGTGCCACGAGCATGATCGCTCCTGTGATGAGGTTAAGGACGATTGCGATCAAGGTCACTGATGGATCAAATTCCCACCATAGTTTTGGTCCAAATGCTAAGACGGCTGTGGTTGCTACCCAGCCCATCGTGCCTAGAAACAACCTGACGGACGACTGATTAATCCTCGTATTAAGATCTGTGCTGCCATTTTCATTGCGACTCAAAGTTAAGCTCCTATTACATAAAGTAAAGTACCCTTTACATCCTATGCCCCATTTAAATAAAAGTAAAGGCTCCTTTACATCTTGGTCAGTTAACTGATGGTATTTGTCTGTTCTCGGATTTAGCCATAGGCAGACCATAATGGCTCGGACGCAAACACGTCCCAGTTGAAGACGCGCCTACCGCTCCTCAAAATTCAACTCTGAGTCAGCGTAAACTCAGGACAGTAATGTTTGCGTAGACGACCAAAACACCTTGATCACCAAAGTGCCATAACCCTATTCTACTCTCACAAATCTCGCTCAATTGAACGCTCGGGGTTGATACCACCACCCAGCGAGTGTGTAAGGAACACAGTGACATGTCGCTTATTATTCCTGCTATTAAGTACGCAGACTGCAACGCTGCTATCGACTGGCTTTGCAGCGTGTTTGGCTTCGAAATACATTTTCGTGTTGAGGGACCCGGTGATACGGTGGCCCACGCACAACTAAGGCTCGGCGAACATATGATTATGGTTGGCTCGACTGACAGGTCTGATTTCGGTGTCCTCAACGTCCCACCAGCTCAGGTGGGTGGCAAGGTGACAACCAGCCTCTACGTCTGTGATGAAGACGTGGACACACGCTTCTCCTTTGCTGTTTCGGCTGGCGCTGAGATCGCCATAGCGCTCAGAGAGGAAGACCATGG
>JABIZW010000036.1 GCA_018666295.1 Halieaceae bacterium | reverse complement strand
CTGAGGTGTCGCTGCCCGCGCATGATGGAAAGCATCGCTTACTCCACGTTCACAGCAATATTCCCGGCGTCATGAGTGCTATTAATCAGGTGTTCAGCGAAAACAATGTGAACGTCAGTGGCCAATACCTGCAGACAATGGGCGATACCGGCTACGTCGTCATCGACATTGAGACTGATTACTCCAAAGCGCTCATTAAGGGATTGACGGCGATTGAGGGGACGCTGAGAACGCGGGTGTTGTTCTAGCGCATCACCTGTTTTTGCATTAAATCAGGGTTCATAAAAGTGGGATAATCAACGTTATTTCAGGCTAATCCATGAGATGATGGCGGCCGATTATTTACAACTCAACAGAGGATATCGTCTTGCAAGAAGGTCATGACGTCACAGTAACGCATCAGCAAGCGGCTAACGCAATTAGAGCGCTCTCAATGGACGCGGTTCAGCGGGCGAACTCCGGTCATCCCGGAGCACCGATGGGAATGGCTGATATCGCGGAAGTGTTGTGGACGCGCTATCTCAAGCACAACCCGACGAATCCGAACTGGGCCGATCGAGACCGGTTTGTGTTGTCTAATGGGCACGGATCAATGCTCATTTATTCGTTGCTGCATTTAACCGGCTACGACCTCTCTATCGATGACATCAAAGAATTTCGTCAGCTACACAGTAAGACGCCAGGGCATCCCGAGTACGGATATACGCCAGGGGTAGAGACAACCACGGGACCCTTGGGTCAGGGGCTTGCAAATGCGGTCGGCATGGCTGTTGCAGAAAAGCTGATGGCCGCTCGGTTTAATCAGGGCGACCACCGAATTGTTGACCATCGAACGTGGTGTTTTGTGGGTGATGGTTGTTTGATGGAGGGTATTAGCCATGAGGCATCCTCGTTGGCAGGAACGCTTGGCTTAGGGAAGTTGACAGTTGTTTATGACGACAATGGAATCTCCATTGATGGAGACATCGAGGGTTGGTTTACCGACGATACACCGGCTCGATTCGAAGCCTACGGATGGCACGTTGTCCGAGATGTTGATGGACACAATGCCGATGCAATAGCTGCGGCCTTTGATGCGGCCATTGCCGATACAAAGCGTCCAACCCTGGTTTGTTGTAAAACAACGATTGGTAAAGGCAGTCCGAATAAAGGTGGTACGGAGTCTTGCCATGGTTCACCACTGGGCGATGACGAAATCGCGCTTACGCGAGAGGTGCTGGGCTGGAATTATGAGCCCTTTGTCGTGCCCGATGAAATCTATCAGCATTGGGATGCGCGCCCATCGGGAGCCATTGCTGAAGCGGATTGGAGGACGGCACTGGGCAGTTACGGCGGCGAGCATGCAGCGCTTGCGAGCGAGTTTGAGCGGCGGGTTAAGGGGGATCTGCCTGAGGCATTTTTCCGTGGTGTAGACGACTTTATTGCCCAGTGTATGGCCAATGAGTCTGACGTTGCATCGCGTAAAGCCTCTCAGCAAGCGATCGCGGCGATTGCCCCGACGCTTCCTGAGCTATTAGGCGGTAGTGCCGATTTGGCTGGCTCTAATTTAACCTTGTGGCCAGGCGCGCAAGCTGCGGATGCGTCCGACGCAGAGGGCAATTACCTCTATTACGGTGTTCGCGAGTTTGCAATGGCTGCCCTTATGAACGGTATTTCGCTTCACGGAGGGTTTATTCCGTTTGGCGGCACTTTCCTTATTTTTATGGAGTACGCGCGCAACGCAGTTCGTATGGCGTCACTGATGAAGCAGCGTGCGATTTATGTCTTCACGCATGATTCTGTGGGTCTGGGCGAGGACGGTCCCACGCACCAGCCTGTTGAGCAGCTTGCGTCGATGCGCTCAACACCCAATTTAGATACCTGGCGCCCGTGTGACGCCGTCGAATCAGCTATTGCTTGGAAGCAGGCTATTATGCGAACCGACGGTCCGTCTGCGCTCGTTTTTTCGCGTCAAACGCTGCCCCATCAAGTGGGTTCCGCGGGGCGCGTATCCGATGTTGCACGCGGTGGCTACGTGTTACACGAAGAGCAGGGTGAGCTCGAGGTCATTGTTATTGCAACAGGCTCCGAGATATCGCTGGCGGCCGAGGCTGCGGAAAAGCTTTCTGCAGCGGGACGGGGAGTTCGTGTGGTCTCAATGCCCTGCGCCGAGGTCTATGAGCGACAGGACGTGGAATACAAAGAGTCCGTCTTGCCCAGTCATATTTTGGCACGGGTGGCTGTCGAGGCGTCACACCAGGATTGGTGGTACAAATATGTGGGCTTAGACGGTCGTGTCGTTGGGATGAGCTCTTTTGGCGAATCAGCACCAGGACCCGTACTCATGAAGGAGTTTGGCTTCACTGTTGAGAATGTGATTGACGCGATTGAGGACGTGATCCTGAGTTGATGACCTCTGTTGGCATTAATGGACTGGGTCGCATCGGTCGGCTCCTGACACGCCGATTGTTCGAGCGTCACGACGCGAGGGCGGCATTGAGACTGACCATGTGCAACGAGGTGGCTGACGCAGCCACCGTTGCGCATTTACTAAAGTATGATTCTACCCATGGGCGGTTCTCTCAGCCTGTGGTGACTGACGGTGACCATTTAAATATTGTCGATCAAGCGGTGCTGCTGACGCATGAAACGGCGCAGTCGAACGTTCGGTGGTCTGATCGGGACGTGAATATTGTGATCGATTGCACCGGCGTGGAATTTAATCGGTCGTCAGCCGCGCAACATCTGGGTGGTTCGGTGAGCAGAGTTATGCTGTCGCAGCCCGCAAGTACAGACGTCGATGGGACCATTATTTGGGGGCTAAATGACAGCACCTTAACCCCCGATATGTCTGTCATATCAGCAGGCTCGTGCACCAGCAATGCCTTGATGCCGGTGTTATCGGTCATCGATACGGCGTTTGGAATTCGAGCGGGTATTGTGACGACGATTCACTCAGCCATGAATGATCAACCGGTTATTGACGCCTATCATCACAATGACCTTCGAAAAACGCGGGCGGCATTTAACTCCGTTATTCCCGTCGAAACTGGTCTTGCTCAGGGCGTTGAACGCTTTTTCCCGCACCTGACGCATAAGATTAGCGCGCGCGCCCTCAGAGTGCCTACTCTCAACGTGTCGTCATTGGACGTTGTGGTCTCGGTTGAGTGTGACACCACGAGCGACGAGGTAAATGCCACTCTTCGTGAATCGCTGGGTAGATTCGGTGGCGTTCTTGCAGTGAACGATGAACCCTTAGCCTCCTGTGATTTCTTGGGCGCTGAGGCTTCAAGTATTGTCGACGCCACACAAACGCAGGTCAGTGGTGGACGACTAATTAAAGTGATGATCTGGTTCGATAACGAGTGGGCATTCGTTAATCGAATGGTCGATATCGCATTGCGGGTCTCCGAATTTGTCACCGAAGAGTCATCCAGGTAGCCCGCGTTAGCGAATTCAAACGAAGAACATTATGAGGTGATTTATGTTGGCCATGAACCAACTCTCTCTGTCGGGGAAGTGCGTTTTAATTAGACAAGACCTCAACGTTCCCATGCGGGACGGGGTTATTTCAAACAACGCAAGACTCCGTGCGGCGTTGCCGACCATCAGGTCGGCGGTGGCTGACGGTGCGGGTGTGGTATTGATGTCGCATTTGGGTCGTCCCTCAGAAGGGGCGTTTGCACCTGAATTTTCGATGGCGCCGGTGGCGGACGCGCTATCTTCCTTACTGGGTACAACGGTTGTACTCCAGTCGGACTGGCCTGACTCAATACCTGACCCCGGTGAAATCTGGCTGCTTGAAAACGTACGATTCAATACTGGAGAAAAATCCAATAGCGATGAGCTGGCCAAGCGTTATGCGGCCTTGTGTGATGTATTCGTGATGGATGCTTTTGGGACGGCGCATCGCGCTCAGGCCTCCACTCACGGTGTGGCCAAGTTTGCGCCGCAAGCGTGTGCTGGGCCTCTTTTGACGCAAGAGCTTGACGCCTTGACTCGCGCATTGAGTCAGCCTGCATCGCCTATGGTGGCTGTGGTGGGCGGATCCAAAGTGTCCACTAAGCTTGCCGTATTGGAGACCCTCTCAGAGATCTGCGATCAGCTCCTGGTTGGCGGTGGTATTGCAAATACATTTTTGGCGGCTGCTGGATACCCGGTCGGCCGGTCACTTCATGAGCCGGACCTGATTCCGATCGCCAAGAAGCTGATGGCGAAAACTCAAATTCCTCTGCCGCTGGATGTAGTTGTGGCGAAGGCATTTAGTGAAGAGGCGCAGGCAACAGTCAAGCTGGCTGCAGATGTGGATGACGATGACATGATTTTAGACGTCGGTCCGCTGTCACAAGAGCGGCTCAGGCAGGTGCTCTTAGCGGCGGGAACCATTTTGTGGAATGGTCCGGTAGGCGTCTTTGAATTTCCAGCGTTTGCAAGTGGCACAGAGGCCTTGGCGAACGCTATTGCGGAAAGTGACGGCTTTTCACTGGCCGGCGGTGGCGATACATTAGCAGCGATTGATCAGTTCGATATTGCAGATCGTGTGTCGTACATTTCAACCGGCGGTGGCGCTTTTTTAGAGTTTGTCGAAGGGAAAGAGCTTCCCGCGGTGGCGATTTTAGCGGAGCATCACGATCAGTGAGTCGTGCATAATAGGAGAAGGATATGGCCCTAGTCAGCATGAGGCAGTTACTCGATTACGCTGCTGAACACCAGTTTGGTGTTCCAGCCTTTAACGTCAACAATTTAGAGCAGACACGCGCCATTATGGAGGCCGCCGCACACTGCGACGCACCTGTAATCATGCAAGCCAGCGCGGGTGCAAGGAAATACGCCGGCGCTCCTTTTCTTCGTGCACTGATGGAAGCTGCTGCAACGGAGTTTCCTGACATACCCATTGTTGTGCATCAAGACCACGGAACATCTCCAGCAGTGTGCCAGCGATCGATCCAATTAGGGTTCACGTCGGTCATGATGGACGGGTCGCTGGGCAGCGACGGCAAGACGCCAATGGATTATGACTACAACGCGCGAGTGACCGCACAGGTAGTGGACATGTCTCATGCCTGTGGCGTGTCTGTCGAGGGTGAATTAGGTTGTCTGGGATCGCTCGAGACTGGAGAGGCCGGAGAGGAAGACGGCGTGGGTGCCGCAGGCAAGTTGACGCACGAACAGATGCTCACTGATCCGGACGAGGCCAAGCAATTTGTTGCAGATACCGGTGTCGATGCGCTTGCCATCGCCTGTGGAACGAGTCACGGAGCCTACAAGTTCACGCGCCCCCCAACTGGCGATATTCTGGCGATTGATCGCATTAAAGCGATTCATGCCAATATTCCCGAGACGCACCTGGTCATGCACGGGTCGTCAGCCGTGCCCCAAGACTGGTTACACATTATTAATAAATTCGGTGGTGAAATCCCGGAGACCTATGGCGTACCGGTTGAACAAGTGGTTGAGGGTATTAAACACGGTGTTCGTAAGATCAATATTGACACGGACCTTCGGCTCGCCTCCACCGGCGCGATACGCCGATTCCTTGCTGAAAACCCGGCAGAGTTTGATCCTCGGAAATACTTTAATGAGAGTTTGGTGGCCATGCGCGATATTTGCATTGCGAGGTACGAAGCCTTCGGTTGTGCCGGGCATGCTTCTCAGCTTAAGCCCCTGTCACTCGCGGAAATGCAAGAACGCTATAGTGCGGGGACCCTTTAGCCAGCGGATATAAGATCGGTGGCGGCGATGACTGACATAATCGCGTAAACTCCAGTTTTTTCCGATGCACTGGACGATGACAGACCCTTACATAGAAAAAATTTTGAACGCCAATGTGTATGACGTGGCCACTAAGACGCCATTGACACACGCGCCCTCACTGTCAGAGCGTTTGAACTGTGACGTACACCTCAAGCGCGAAGACTTGCAGCCTATTTTTAGTTTCAAATGTCGTGGCGCCTACAACAAAATGTCATCTTTAACGGATGAAGAGCGCGCACGTGGTGTCGTTGCGGCCTCGGCCGGCAATCATGCACAGGGCGTTGCGCTCGCTGCTCAAAAACTGGGTGTGGACGCCACGATTGTCATGCCTGTCACTACGCCCTCTATAAAGGTCGATGCCGTTAAGCGACGAGGCGCCAATGTGGTCCTTCAGGGTGACGCCTTTGACCAAGCCTCTGAATTCGCCAGTCGGCTTGTGGCGGAACGCGGTGCAATCTATCTTCACCCCTTCGACGACCCTGATGTCATTGCTGGCCAAGGCACGGTGGGTCTTGAGGTTTCTCGTCAATTACCAAGCCCTGCGGATTATGTATTTATTCCCTGTGGAGGCGGCGGTCTTTTGTCGGGCATGGCAGTGTTTCTCAAACACGTCTGGCCCGAGGTCATGGTCATTGGTGTTGAGCCCGCAGATGCGGCTTGTGCGCTAGCCGCGCGTCAAAATAGTGAGCGTGTGACGTTGGATTCAGTGGGGTTGTTTGCCGATGGCTGCGCTGTTGCAAGGGTGGGGAAAGAGACGCATCGCGTTATTGAGCAATATGTGGATGACATCATTACCGCAAGTACTGACGAGATGTGCGCCGCAGTCAAAGATATCTTTGAAGACACTCGCGCAATTGCTGAGCCGGCTGGCGCGCTTGCGATCGCGGGTATGAAGACCTACTTGGCCGAGCATGACCTGACGGGGAAACGGGTCGTTGCTGTTCTCAGTGGCGCCAATACTAACTTTGACCGGTTGCGCTACATTTCTGAGCGAACTGATATTGGTGAGCGACGCGAAGCTGTTTTGAGCGTTACGATCCCCGAGGAGCCCGGTGCGTTTAGAGCCTTTTGCCGCACGATCGGTAAACGCAATATCACAGAGTTCAATTATCGAGCGGGCAGCGACACCGATGCTCGCGTCTTTGTCGGTCTTACGGTTGTGCCACAAAGTCGGGATGTCAGTGACTTAACCGGAAATCTTGAGCATTGTGGTTACAGCGTCGTGGACTTGACTGACAACGAAATGGCAAAGCTTCATGTGCGGCATATGATTGGTGGTAAGTTGACCGCCAATGGGTCCCAGGAGCACGTGTTTCGTGTTGAATTCCCTGAGCGGCCCGGCGCTCTCATGACGTTTCTTGACGCGTTGGGGTCGGAGTTCAATATTTCGATGTTCCACTACCGCAATCACGGTGCCGCTTATGGGCGAATCTTGGTTGGTTTTACCGGTGCGGAGGGTTTTGGTGGGCGCTTGATTGCAACATTGAATGGCATTGGCTTCAGATACTGGGAAGAAACAGAAAATCCTGCGTATCGTGAATATTTAAAGCCGGTTGATTTGTGAAAAATTACCATTATGATCATGACAACTCGCCATCTTTAGCGGGGAATGAACGAAAGAACTCGCTGGGGGCGTTGTGGGGAATAGAAAGCCAGGGCTATTTACGGCCCTGTTAATGGGGTTTGTGGTTGTTATTACGGCAAGTGCGTTAACCGCACGCGAGGGTGAGGCTACAGACACCTCAGGTCAGGTTTGGTCCCAAGAGTTAGACTAAGGCGAGCGCTTATTGCGGTTTGTAAGGGCACCTCAAAACTTAAAAACAGAGCAGACCCTCTTCACTAAGAAAGCCGTCGAGCCTGACGTCGTAGTGATCCACTGGCACAGCCTCTACCAACTGACACCTGAAACCGATGCCCAGCTTGAACCCGAGCGCGGACGCGAGTGCGCGATCGTAGTAGCCCTTGCCAAAGCCCAAGCGGTTGCCCTGACCGTCACAGGCGGCGAGCGGCACCAAAAACAGATCAATGTCCTCAAGTGGTCTTTCCGGAGTGGAGTCGGGTGGTTGCATGACGTTACCCGAGCCTGTCAGCAGCGGGGTGTCTTGGGAAAGTTCATGAAAACTCATTTCGAAATCCGCCAAGGTTCGTGGAGCAACGAATCGGCGGGCATGTCCTGCGCGTTCCAACAGGGGTGAAACGTCCACCTCTGTTTTGAGTGGAATGTATGTTGCTATAGTGGACGCGGTTAAAAATGGCGCCCAGGCTTGAAGGGTATCGAGAATTATCTCGCTTTTCTCTCGCCGAGCTTGAGCTGACAGCCTTCGGCGCTCCTCAAGAATCTTGGCACGGATCGCAGTTTTCAGTTCCAGCATGGTGTGAAACGTCTCAAAAAAAATCTGACCCAGAGTACCGCCGACGGTGTCGCCCTTGAACCGTAGCGGTTCAAGGTGGTGATCCCCATTCTGCATCAGGCGTCCCGGTCGCGCCGGGCTTGCACAACAGCAGAGGTGGACATCTCCGGGTGGTGCTTTATCGGCTCGAGGACTGACGGTCTAGCAAATACACCAGGTCATTGCGAAGTATAGCCGACTCTGGACGTTTGGATTAAGAAATTTCAAATTGCCGCAGCTGAAACAAAGCCTCATCAATACGACTGGTCATGCCCTTAATCTGATCCTCTTGGGAATCATCGAGCTGCACACCTGATTGAAGCAGCAGCACCTGATGGCTGAGATTAAGGGCAGCCATAATGGCTACCCGCTCAAGCCCGATGACCTTGCCGGTCGATCGAATGGCGCGCATCTGATCATCGAGATCACGTGCGGCTTGCTGCAGCTCTTGTTCTTGTTCCGGTTCACAAGCGACCTGATAGCTCTTGTCTAATATATCGATGCTCACCGTGTGCTGGCGCATTATTGGTTACTCTCCAGCGCCTTGAGTCGGCTGATTGATCGCTCGATATAGTCACCTGACTTCCTCTGCCGTTCGAGCAACTCGCGTTTTTCATGCTGAAGATCAGTCAGGCGTTTTTTGAGGGCTTGGTTTTCTAACTTCAGTTCGGTGCTGAGGTCGATAAGGTCACCCACTTTAGATTCAAGTGTTTTAACAAGCTTATCTGACACTTAGATTGCACCCTCTTCCTTATTCGGCTTCACTATAGGTAAGCGGCCCATACGGGTCAATCAAAGACACGCCTGAATGCTTGATAACGCACAGGCCTATAGAAGCGAAATTATCATGCTGGACTTGCTGGGCGCCTTTGAGGAAATGCCTGAATGGGAAGAAATAGCCGACCAACTATTTAATGCGGGACTGACACTAAACCCGTCCGAATTGCACGGGGCATTGGTCGGTCTGATGGGTGCAGGATTTGACCCCGATGACAGTCACCATTTAGAGCAGACGCTCGTGTCGGTTGAGAAAGCCGTTGGGGTGCAAGTGCAAGGAGAGTTAGTTGACATGGTGTCTCGCCTAAATTTGTCAACAATGTCGGCCATCGTTGATACCGACTACGCTTTTAGATTGCTGATCCCGGATGATGACGACCCTATTGAGCAGCGGCTTAGGTCTTTCTCAAACTGGGTGACAGGCTTTATATCGGGCTTTACTGAGGGAATGACGGTGCGTGACGCAACCGGTGTGGCTATTCAGTCTGAAGTGGCCGATGTGCTAAAAGATTTTGCCGCTATCGCTCAGGTAGAGTCTGATCCAGTAGAGACTGAGGAAGCTGAGAGGGAGCTTGAAGAATTGGTAGACTACGTGCGCTTAGCCGCCGTCAGTATTGTGCAAGATGCGATAAATAATAGGGAGTCCGAGTCTTGAAAATAAGTAAGTCAGAATACGCCGCGAGAAGAAAGCGGTTGATGTCAGAGATGATGCCCAACAGCGTCGCCATTATTCCTTCTGCAAAAGAAGTGACACGAAGCAGAGATACCGATTACCCGTTTCGACAGGACAGTGACTTCTTTTACTTGACCGGATTTATGGAACCCGACGCAGTACTTGTCTTACTGCCGGGCAGACGGCAGGGCCAAGTGTTGATGTTTTGCCGAGACCGCGATCCTGAGCGCGAGCTTTGGGACGGATATCGGCAAGGGGCTGAAGGCGTGGTGGCGAACTTTGGAATGAATGATGCGTATCCAGTTGGCGACATCGATGACATTGCTCCGGGTCTGATCGAGGGACGCTCAACGATTTATTATTCCATGGGACACGACGATGGTTTTGATCGACGGGTCCTAGGGTGGGTCAACCAAATTCGCGCTAAAGTACGAACCGGCGCCAAGCCCCCTGGTGATATTTCCGATCTTGCCTTTTTGCTTCATGAGCACCGCTTGATTAAATCGGATGCCGAAATACGACTGATGCAGCGTGCCGCAGACATCAGCGCTCAAGCACATTGCAGAGCCATGCGTGAATGCAGTCCTGGACGATACGAGTATCACCTAGAATCAGCGATACAGCATGATTTCGCTGAACATGGTGCGCGTTTCGTTGCCTACAACTCTATTGTCGGCAGTGGAAAAAATGCCTGTTGCCTACATTACACCGACAACGATGCGAAAATGGTGGACGGTGACCTTGTTCTGATCGATGCCGGCTGTGAGTATCAAGGCTATGCGGCAGACATTACGCGGACGTTCCCCGTGAGCGGTCGTTTCAGTGAGGAGCAGCGCGCTATTTACAACGTGGTCTTGAAGTCTCAACTTGCGGCCATTTCAGCGACTAAGCCTGGGGCAAAATGGAATCGGCCTCACGACGTGACGGTGCAGGTCATCACCGAGGGTTTGGTTGAGTTAGGTCTTTTGTCGGGTGATGTTGAGGAGTTGATTGACGCGGGCGCTTACACCGACTTTTACATGCATCGAGCCGGTCACTGGCTGGG
>JABIZW010000037.1 GCA_018666295.1 Halieaceae bacterium | reverse complement strand
TCATGCCGCACGCCGGTGAGCAGCGCGCCGCCGCGGCAACCCTCGTAAAGACCAAGAAGGCGCCGACGCCACCAAAGGTGCCCGCGTACATGATCGACGGCCTCGTGTACACTAAGCGTGGCAAGGAGGTGACGCCGGTCTTCCTGAGCAAGCGCGACCTCGACGACGCCATGGTACAACTGACCTCGACCGACTCCTTGATGAGCACTGCGGCTCAAGAACTTAAAGAGACCCGCGAAACGCTCGCAGAGGTCAAGCGCGTCTCTGCAAATGCGATTCAACTTGACCAAATGACCAAGAGCCTGACGGGAAAGTTAGAAGAGGCCAATGGGCGTAACGATCTACTGAAACTTGAAAATGCACGACTTCAGGATCGAATCTCCAGCAACCGGGCCATTGAAGTCGTTGTCTTGATTGCCCTGGGCATAATGATTGCCTTATTAGTACCCCGCCTTTCCGTCAAACGCCGACGCAACGACGGCTGGCGATAAATCGTCAAGGAGAATTCCGTGAAGTATGCCCGCCAGATCTTAATCAGCCTTATTGCAACATTCGCTTGCTCTTTGAGCTTATTTGCCGCAGCGGAAAATCCCATTATAAAACTCGAAACAAGCGAGGGAGACATCACGGTCTTGCTGTTTGCCGACAGATCCCCCAAGACCGTTGAAAACTTCCTGAGTCACGTGGATGAGCGTTTTTACGAAAACACTGTTTTCCACCGCATTATCGAGGGCTTCATGGTTCAGGGTGGTGGTTTTGACGTGGACCTAAAGCAGCGAAAGACAGAACGGTCGGTGGTCAATGAGTCGAAAAATCGCGTGCACAATGATCGTGGCACGCTTGCCATGGCTAGAACCAGCGATCCAGACTCGGCGGGCAGCCAATTTTTTATCAACCATCGTAACAATCCAAGCCTCGACTGGACGCCCTTTAAAGCGGGCTACACGGTATTCGGCGAAGTCATTAGTGGCATGCGCATCGTCGACTTTATGGCCTCATCACCAACGGCAAACGCGGTGGGAACAACAGAACAAGGCCAGATGCCGCTTCAAAACGTCCCGGTGGATCCAATCGTCCTCTTGAGCGTAACCCGCGTCTCGCCATGACTGTACTCAGCGTTAATCTCAACAAAGTCGCGCTCATACGAAACTCGCGCGACACACTTGTACCCTCGCCACTTGAATTTGCAGCGACCGCTATTGAAGCCGGGGCCGGCGGGATCACGGTTCACCCAAGGCCCGATCAGCGCCATATTCGAGTGACCGACTGCTACGACCTAGCGTCTTCACTCGCGGTCGAGTTCAATCTAGAAGGCAACCCCTTTGCGGCTGGCATGAAGAGCGATCGCGACGGAATCGCGACCTACCCCGGATTTATGGCATTGGTGGAGGCCACACGCCCCGCGCAAGTGACCCTTGTGCCTGACGCCAATGCTCAGCTGACGTCAGACCATGGCTTTGATCTAAGCCAAGACGCTGAGCGACTCGTGCCAATTATTGCGTCGCTCAAAGCCATGGGCTGTCGCGTCAGTTTATTTATGGACCCTGAGCCCAAGAGCATGAGTGCGGCTGCCGAAATCGGCGCCGACCGCGTGGAGCTGTACACAGAGTCCTATGCCGTGGCACATGCTGCAGGTGATTTTGAGCGTGTTCTTTGCCAGTTTTCAGAAGCTGCCGTCGCGGCACACGATGTCGGACTGGGAATTAATGCCGGCCATGATTTGAACCTGGCAAACCTTCCTGACTTCACGATCCCCCACTTACTCGAGGTGTCCATTGGACACGCACTGATTACCGACGCGCTCCGATATGGTTTCGCCGAGAGTGTCAGGCGTTACTTGCAAGCTCTCGAGCGTCGAGTCGCGGTGTGACGCCCAACACCCCCTCAGCACCTGAGTACGACGAGCTACCGCCCTATTTGGTCCCTCACAGCCAAGAATCCATCCGCATCGTGTACGAGGATGCGGACCTTTTGTTAATCGATAAACCCCATCATTTATTGAGCGTCCCAGGACGGCATCCTTTGAATCACGACAGCCTGATTCGGCGCCTTCAGCCAAGATTCCCCGACGTTCATGCGGTGCATCGATTAGACCTGGATACCTCTGGAATTATGGTCGTACCCAAGCATAAAGTCAGTCTCTCGGCGCTCGCGCGACAATTCCAACGTCGGCAGATTGAGAAAGAGTACACGGCAGTTTTGTGGGGAGAACTTGCAGACGATGAGGGCTCGGTGGAACTGCCCATCGCAACTGACTGGCCCAATCGCCCCAAACAAATGATTTGCCAAATCCGCGGCAAACAGGCGCTGACTCATTTCAGAGTGCTCAAGCGCTCAGGCAACCGAACATTGATCAAACTCATGCCTGTCACAGGACGTTCTCATCAACTTCGCATCCATATGCAGTCCTTGGGGCACCCCATTATTGGCTGCGATATGTACGCCCATGACAGTGCCTTGGCCGCGTCTCCAAGACTTTTACTGCATGCGACACGACTTAAACTGTGCGCACCTGCAACAGGTCATTGGATTTCGGCGTTCACCCCGATACCGTTCTCACTTTGATCAATGGGCTGAAAAGCGCCTCGGAAGGGTTGACGCAGTGATAACCGAACAGTCTGAAGATAACGCCCGTATTATTATTGTTAAACCCAACAAGAGTGCGACGTGGCGGACGAACCTCTATGCGCTCATTGCTATTTCTATTCCGTCATTGGGCGCAGCAATTGGCTTTGCGCTGCTCGGCGCTTGGCCTATTTTACCGTTTGCAGGTGCTGAGCTCATGGCGCTTGCGGGAGCGCTGTATTACGTCAGCTGGAATCTCGAATACCGTCAAATTGTGACGGTTTCAGAGCAGTTCATAAGGGTGGAGAAAGGATACTTTGTGCCTAAACGAACATGGCTTTGGGCGCGCAGTGAAACAGCCGTCAACGTGATCAGCCCAAGAAATAAGTGGGAAGGTCCTCAGTTGTGGCTGCACAACCGTGAGAGCCGAACCGCCATTGGCGAGTTTCTCAACAAAGACGAGTCCGAAGACTTATTAAAGCGATTGCGTGCAGAATTACCGGTTAACACTTACGGCAGCGAACGAGACGTCACGCTATGACACAATGCGGGACGCGATTGATACGGTAAACCTCAATGTCTCAGCCCCAAAAAGTCGGTTTCGTTTCCTTAGGCTGTCCTAAAGCCTTGGTCGATTCTGAGCGAATACTGACCCAGCTGCGTTTCGACGGCTACGAAGTCTCGCCCTCCTATCACGATGCCGGTGTTGTCATTGTGAATACCTGTGGGTTTATCGACAGCGCGAAGGAAGAATCGCTGGCTGCGATTGGCGAGGCGCTTGAAGAGAACGGTCGGGTCTTGGTCACCGGTTGTATGGGTGGTGGCGAGCAAGCTAATTTAGTTTTAGAGCGCCACCCGAAAGTCTTGGGCATTACTGGTCCGGCGGCTTATGAGGAAGTACTCTCCGAAGTCCGTCGAGTACTGCCTAACCCACACAAGCCCGACCCCAAGCTTGACCTTATACCCGCCCAGGGTGTCAAGCTCACCCCCCGACATTACGCCTATTTGAAAATTTCAGAGGGCTGCAACCATCGTTGCCAGTTTTGTATTATCCCAAGTCTGCGCGGAGACCTGGTCAGTCGACCTATTGGCGATGTGATGCGAGAAGCGGAGCAACTCGCACGATCTGGCGTTAAAGAGCTTCTTGTTATCTCGCAAGACACCAGTGCCTATGGCGTCGATATAAAATACCGCACGGACTTTTGGGATGGGCGTCCACTAAAAAGTGATCTCATCAATCTCGCAACGGCGCTTGGCGACTTGGGCATATGGGTACGACTGCACTACGTTTACCCTTACCCTCATGTGGATAACATCATTCCTCTTATGGCCGAGGGCAAGATTCTGCCCTATCTGGACATTCCACTTCAGCATGGCAGCCCATCAGTATTAAAGCGCATGCGCCGACCAGCGGCTGCTGAAAAGACTCTTGATCGTATCAAGGCGTGGCGAGCTGTCTGCCCCGACATTACGCTTCGCTCAACCTTTATCGTTGGTTTCCCAGGCGAGACAGAAGCCGAGTTTGAAGAGCTACTGGGATTCATCAAAGAAGCCTCGTTGGACCGCGTGGGTTGCTTCAAATATTCTGCCGTAGAAGGCGCTGCCGCCAATCTTCTGGACAACCCGGTCTCTGAGGCCGTGAAAGAGGAACGCTGGCATCGGTTCATGGCCCTTCAACAGGAAATCAGCTCCGCGCGATTGAAGCAAAAAATAGGTCACTCCTTGGACGTGATCGTTGACGAAATCACACCGGACGGTGCCATAGGTCGCTCAAAAGGCGACGCACCTGAGATCGATGGCGCGGTTTATCTGCGCGACAATACAGGCTTACAGCCGGGCAATATCGTCTCACGCAAGGTCACAGACGCCGACGACTACGACCTGTGGACGGACTAATTCGTTTTCTATGAATATTGTCTTACTCAGAGAACTCGACTGGGTCGCGCACACGACGGTGGTCCTCAGGGATTACCGTGCGAAACACCTACTGTCGATATTAAAGGTTACTCCCGGACAGACCGTTCGTGTCGGACTCATCAACGGCAAAAGTGGCCTCGCCACCGTCGTCTCGGTCACCAACAGCGAAGTGTCGCTCGACGTAGAGTTGCAAGACTTACCTCGGGCGCGGCACCCCACTCAAGTTATCCTTGCTCTGCCGCGGCCGAAGATGCTCAGACGCATTTTTCGCTCTGTGGCCGAATTTGGTGTCGGCGAACTACACCTCATTCACTCTTACCGTGTCGAGAAGAGTTTTTGGCAGTCTCCGTATCTCAGCGACGACAAAGTAGAAACAGCGCTTATTCAAGGAATGGAGCGTTCCGGCGACACGGTCATGCCGCGTATTTTTCAGCATCGGCGATTTAAACCGTTCATGCAGGATCAGCTGGGCGATGTAACCCAAGGGCGCCAAGTGCTCTTAGCGCACCCCGGTGGGCACGACATACCCAACGCTGATTCTGCGCAGCCGCGTGCGCTGCTCATTGGCCCTGAAGGCGGATTCATAGACTACGAGGTGGCACTTGCCCAAGACATGGGCGCCACCCTGGTGAGTCTTGGCGATCGAATTTTGAGCGTCGACACCGCCGTCTGTGCCGTACTGGCCAGAGAACTGGGCTAGGCGAGCACGCCCGTCCCAATGGCGCAGGTCACTCCAGTTCCACTGATCCCACAATAACCCTGAGGGTTTTTATCGAGGTATTGCTGGTGGTGATCCTCCGCGTAATAAAACTCAGACGCGGCACTGATCTCTGTCGTAATCCGGCCAAAACCAGCTGCATTGAGACGGTGGTTATAGGCCTCAGCACTCAGGGTTGCCGCCTCAGTCTGAGCCTCTGAATAAGTGTAAATACCCGATCGGTACTGTGTACCAAAATCGTTACCCTGCCGCATTCCTTGCGTTGGGTCGTGACTCTCCCAAAACACGGCAAGCAACGTTGCATAGCTAGTTTGCATCGGGTCAAAAACAACCAATACCACTTCGTTGTGTCCTGTTTGCCCAGTGCAGACTTCGTAATAGGTCGGGTTCGGTGTGATCCCTGCGGCGTAGCCGACCGCCGTTGTGTACACACCCGGCAGTGTCCAAAAAATACGCTCAGCTCCCCAAAAGCAACCCAGGCCAAACATTGCCTGTTCTAGATGTGCCGGAAAAGGTCCTGACAAAGGTGTCTTCAAGACTGTGTGATCGTGGGTCACAGCCATAGGCGCATCACGACCTGGAAGCGCCGCGTCTACCGGCGGCAACGTTTGTTTACGTCGTAACTCTATGAGGTCCAAAGCGCATCCCCTGCAACAAAAAATTCATCAATACGGAGTATAGCGCTGAACTTTTGTCATATGGGCGGTCTAAAGTTTTATACCTAGACAAAAATTGCATCGGTCGAGTTACACAGTGGACCGAGGGAGACAGTACAGTGCCCATTATCATATCGATTCCGAAACGGTCGCTCAGGACCGATGCCAGCGACTTATCGAGTCGCAAACTGCTCGACATCGCGTCCGATAAAAGACAAACGCGAAGCGATATTGATATCACTTCGGCCATTGTTGAACTTAAGACGCGGCGCCATTACCTCAAAGAACTCGTCGACCAAGGTCTACTCAACGAGGGCTAAACCGTTACTATGAGCCCGATCACCGAGGGCTTTCTCATCGCAAAACAGGTTACGACACGCACGCGCAGCGTCTCTGCGTTTGTCACTAAAGCACGCGCGGTCAAACGCGTCGCAGACGCGCAGACACGCCTTATTTTTGCGCTTGATGCGACCGCGTCTCGAGAGCCGACGTGGCATGTTGCACGATCATTGCATCAATCACTCTTTGAGGCCGCCGCTGAAGACACAACACTTGCGCTTCAGCTGTGTTACTTCAGAGGGCTTGGTGAGTTTAGAGCCAGCCCATGGCTCACCGAACCTGCGCTACTGCTCGCGGAGTTAAATGCGGTTCACTGTCGGGGTGGCATGACGCAGATTGAGCGCGTCATTCAACACGCGCTAAGTGAGTTCCAAGGCAGTCGCTCGGTGAAGGCGATTGTCTATATTGGCGACGCCTGTGAAGAAAATCCAACCGCACTTAATGCGCTTGCCCTGCAGTGTCGACTTGCTCGACGCCCACTGCTGATCTTTCAAGAAGCAAACGATGAGGCTACCTCGCGCTGTTTTGCATCTTTGGCAACTCTCTCGGGTGGTGCACACATTCAACTCAATGACGCCAGTGGTGAGCGGCTAAAAGCGTTATTGCGCGCCGTGGTGAGGTTTGTCACAGGTGGACGAAAAGCCCTCGAAGGTTCGGGCAAGGAAAGTGATAAACTGTTGCTTACCCAGCTGTCCGACGGACAGTAATCCGGACGCTCAGTAAGACTGAAAGGACCACATTGTGATACGAGTCATTATCGCCGTAGCCATCGCTGCTCTCGCTATTTCTTTTCTTTGGAACGTGCGCAAGATGCCGCCGCACAAACAGCGCGCCGGATACATTAAGTTCTTCGTCGGCATTGCAGTGCTGACCGTCCTGTTCCTCACTTTGACGGGGCGGATGCACTGGCTTGGCGCCGCGATTACGGGCGCATTCGTATTTCTTCGTCAGGTGATGCCTTGGCTTATCCGTGCGCTGCCCTTTATCAATAAGGTGCGGCAGCAGCAAAAAGCCCAACAAGGAAAATCCTCAATTCAAACGGCGCATTTGGCTGCAACCTTAGACCACACCTCCGGTCTGATCGAGGGCGAAGTAATCGCCGGTCCACATAAAGACTGGCTGCTTTCAGAGCTGTCGCTTGAAGATTTGCACTCGCTTCTGACGCACTACCGTGAAGAGGACGAGGAGTCGGCCGAGTTGCTGCAAGCCTATGTCGACCAGCGCGTGCAGAGCGCTGAAGAAGATGCTCACGAGCGTGGCGAGGCGCAGCAAGAAGCCAGCGCCAGCAGTTCACGCAGCGAAGCACTCGCAACCCTCGGATTGTCAGAAGGTGCGACCCAAGAGGCGATCATTGCGGCGCACCGCAGCCTTATACAGAAGCTGCACCCCGATCGTGGTGGCAATGACTTTCTTGCCGCCAAAATCAATCAAGCTAAAGACATTTTGTTAAACGACTAGGCACACAAGGAGCGCTGACGTGGAGCGACACTTCATCCTCAAAAATCAGAACGGACACTATTGGGGTCGCGCTAAGGAGTGGGTCGATGGCGCTGAGCGCACGCGCGTTGCCTCTTACAAGCACCGTGACGAAGCCAGTAATCTTGTGTTTGAACTGAGTTCCAAGGACTTCGGATTGCGCGTGGACGTCCTAGACGTTGCATTGAACGACGGGAAGCTACCGAAACTGACAGTGAGCCAGATTGCACTGCCTGGCCTTGAAGACAATGAGGAAGAAAATTCGGAACCCCCGGTTGAAAATCCAGTCTAACGTCACCACGTATACCTTGAACGTAAACCTTTGTGGAGACACCGCATGCGTATTTTATTGTTTCTTCTAACCAACCTCGCGGTCATGCTGGTTGTGGGCGTTGTCTGGCGCCTACTCGGTTTTGAAAGTTTGCTTCAAAGCAATGGCGTTGATCTGAACTTCAACGCCCTGCTTGTCTTTTGTGGTCTCTTCGGCATGCTGGGGTCACTGTTCTCACTCTTTATCTCTAAGTGGAGCGCTAAGCGTGGTACCGGCACTCGTATTATCGAAACGCCCGCTAACCGAGACGAAGAATGGCTTGTTCAAACCGTTCGCCAACTTGCCGATAACGCGGGTATTGGCATGCCGGAAGTGGGAATCTGGCAATCGGAGGCACCGAATGCCTTCGCCACTGGCTGGAATCGTAATAATGCGCTGGTCGCGGTCAGCACGGGCCTACTGAAACGCATGAAACCCGATGAAGTTCGGGCGGTCATGGCCCACGAAATTGGACACGTCGCGAATGGCGATATGATTACGCTCGCACTCGTTCAGGGTGTGGTGAACACCTTTGTTATGTTCTTTTCCAGGGTTATCGGTCACACCATTGATCGCGTGATCTTTAAAAACGAACGTGGTTTGGGTATGGGCTATTGGATCGGCACCTTTTTTGCTCAAATCCTCCTCAGCGTTCTCGCAGCGATGATTGTGATGTGGTTTTCGCGCTACCGTGAATACCGGGCAGATGCCGCCGGCGCCGATCTTGCCGGCCGAATGAACATGATCGCCGCATTGCGACGCTTAAAAGCCGAGTCCGAGCGTCCCTCGGACCTTCCCGATGAATTAACCGCGTTTGGCATCAGTCCCGGCGGCTCCAGCATGAGACGGTTTTTTGCCTCTCACCCACCGCTGGATCAGCGTATTGAAGCCCTTCAGAACCGATGATTAAACGAGTTTTCGCAGGTGCCCTCGCGGGCCTTGCGCTACTTTTCAGCCATTTTTCGGCGTCTGCAAACTCAGTCGACTACCTCAGCTTTGCGACAGACGATGAGGCAAACACAACGGAAGTCTTCAGTAACGCAAGTCCTTCGGTGGTGTACGTCACATCGACCACATTACGCAGACAAATGTTCAGTCTCAACGTGATGGAAATTCCACAAGGCGCCGGGTCTGGCTTTGTCTGGGATGACAGCGGACTCATCGTCACCAACTACCATGTCGTGGCACGCGCAAATCGATTGACCGTCACACTGAGCGATCAACGCGAGTTCGAAGCAAAAGTGGTGGGTCTTGCGCCTGAGCGTGACCTTGCTGTTCTGCGACTAATAGCCCCTCCTGATGAGTTGATCGAGCTGCCACTCGGCGACTCGTCCGAGCTTTCCGTAGGTCGGAAAGTCATGGCGATCGGAAACCCCTTTGGCCTCGATACCACACTAACGGTGGGCGTAGTGAGTGCGCTAGGGCGCGAAATACAGTCTCCAAGTGGTCGTAAAATTCGTGGCGTTGTGCAAACCGATGCCGCAATTAACCCCGGCAATTCGGGCGGACCTCTCCTGAACTCACTGGGGCAGTTGGTCGGCGTCAACACCGCAATCTACTCACCGAGCGGCGCAAGTGCAGGCATTGGCTTTGCCATTCCCGTTAATACGGTCAAAGAGGTCGTTCCACAGCTCATCGCCTATGGCAAAATTTTAAGGCCGGTACTGGGCATTGAACGCGCCTCAGATGCGTGGATTAAACGCAACAAAATCACGGGCGTACCCATTGTACGGACCTATCGTGGCTTCCCGGCGGACGATGCCGGAATGACGGGAGCGCGTCGCGTGGGCCGTAACGATATTGTGCTGGGTGACATCATTACCGGTGTCGATGGACAGCCGGTGCGAACAAATGAAGACTACTTATCCGTTATGGAAAAACGCCGTGTGGGTGACACTGTGACGATAGAGACCGAACGCGCGGGTGATACATTAACGTTTGACATTGAGCTGACTGAAACTCAGTAAACCCTCGGTTTTTACAGGGTTGGGTACTCATAGCCAAGCGTGTCTTGTGTGTAATCCCAGAGCCTGTGCGCCTCGGCATCGTCCTCAGCCCAAGGCTTCACTTTAGTCAGCTTGCAGTTAGTCCAATAGCCGCCCGTCTGATCTGAAACCTCTTCGTTGGCACACAGATAAATCGATGTTTCTGCGCCTTTTTGAGGGCCTCGGAAAAACGGTTTTAACAGAATCGGAATGATTTTCGCAATGAGCTCGCCATGCTGTTTGCCTATGTCGGTCGCAACAGCGCCCGGGTGCAGGCAGTTTACCGTGACACCTTTCCCAGTAAGTCGCTGCGAAAGTGTTCGGGTAAACAATATATTGGCCAATTTGGAGCGGCCGTAGGCTTCAAACGTCTTATAGCGCCGCTCAAGTTGAATGTCGTCAAACCCCATGCCTTTTACAAAACTGTGTGCACCTGAGGCCACATTGACGATCCGCGCGCCCGGTGCGGCTTTGAGAATAGCCGGGAGCAATAGGCCCGTCAGGAGAAAGGGGGCGAAATGATTGACGGCTAGTGTCTCTTCAAAGCCATCCAATGTTTCCCTGCGGTGAGAGTTGATAAGGCCTGCATTGTTCAGCAACACGTCAATGGGAAGGCCCAGATCCAGAACCACCATAGCGGCACGACGAACGCCGTCAAGACTCGCCATATCCATCTGCACAAGATGTGGCTTGAGCCCACCTGCGCCCACAATGGCCTCAGAGAGATCTGCGCCTTTGTCGAGATTTCGACACAAAAGCGTGAGCTGCGCGCCCTGTCCTGCAAGACTCAATGCGGCAGCACGGCCTATGCCTGCTGTGGGTCCGGTAATGACGATGTGTTTCGCTAAAGTGCTCACAACACACACCGCTCGGTCGTTCGTGGGCGGTCATTGCGTCGACGATGATCAGCCGCTAGATCCATACTGTTGACCCGCGGCGCATCCCGTGATGTCGCGGAGGACACGTTGGGATCGAAACCGCTCAAGACCAGCTGCCCTCGTCAATTTTCTCATCCGGCAGCGTCTCACGCTTGAATACGGGCGATACACCGCCGCGCAGCTGTGACTCGTAATCTCGAAGTAGCTTCATACCCACCGGTGCCAGGTACCAGAGCGCGAGCAAGTTTGTGATCGCCAACAACGCCATGGTGAGATCCGAGGAGCTAAATACAGTGCCCAAGTCTTGCACTGACGCCCACGCAATCATGACTAACACCGCAATGCGAAAAGCAGGTATCGCCCAAGCGGGACGATTAGCGAAATAGGCAATGCTGTTCTCGCCCAAATAGCAGTTGTAGGCAATGGTCGTTGTGGCAAAGAGCACCAAAAAAATACTCACCAGGGACTCGCCCCATCCCCCTATTTGCTCAGCGACCGCTAATTGCGTCAGCACAACCCCCTGCGGATTGATCGCATCCGGTTGATAGGCTGATGAGAGCAGTATGATGAGTGCAGTACAGGTGCACAGGACAATCGTGTCTATAAACACGCTCAAACTTTGCACCAGGCCCTGCGAGATGGGGTGCTCGACATCAGCCGTTGCCGCTACATTAGGGATAGTTCCAAGACCTGCCTCGTTGGAAAAAAGTCCGCGCCTCGCGCCCTGCATGATCGCAGCAGCCACGCCACCACCCACCATTTGCTCAAGGCCGAAGGCTGACTTGAAGATGAGCGCCAGTGCTGCAGGCACCTCGCTGATGTTGGCGATCAAAATACCCACCGCCAATGCAAAATAGCCCGTGACCATAACGGGAACGATCACCTGCGACACTGCCGCAAGACGACGAATACCGCCGAATAAAATAATCGCCATGGCTGCAGTCAACACAATACCGCTTTGCCACGTCGGGATTGCAAACGCCGACTCAATAGAATTAGTCACCGAATACGTTTGCACAGCGTTAAAGCCAAAGCCCACTGTAATCAGCAAAAGGCCCGAGTAAATAACCGGCATAACGCGCCAGCCAAGACCAAAGTGCATGAAATAGGCTGGGCCGCCACGATAAGTTTCAGACCCGTCACTCTGTTTGTAGAGCTGAGCCAGCGCACACTCAAACAAACTGGTTGCCATGCCGATTAGCGCAATCAACCACATCCAGAACAAGGCGCCTGGCCCACCCAGTGTGATCGCAACCGCGACGCCGGCAATATTACCGCCGCCCACTCGACCCGCAACGCTCACCACCAATGACTGGAAGCTTGAGAGACCTTTATCGGTCGCTGAGAAACCGCTCGCCAGCCCCTTGAACATGTCCTTGAACAGGCGAATCTGTACGAAACGGGCCGTAACAGTCAGACGAATACCCACAGCGAGCAGTGCAACGATTAAAACGTAGGACCAAAGCCAATCAGTGACTGTCGCTAACATGTGCTACACCAACCCTGTGATTAAAATAATAGCAATGGCGGGAACCACCACAAACCGGAGTAACACTTGCCAAATGGAGAACACCCGCGGGTCCGTACCCAACTCAGAAAAACTGTGCTCACGACTCATGATCCATCCCACAAACAGGGCAATCAGAAGACCGCCCAAAGGGAGCGTGATCTTGTCATAGAGTCCTTCTGACGCCGCATTGAAGTTCATACCAAACACCGTGTAATCCTGCCAAACGTTGTATGAGAGGACTGACGCGACACTGCAGAACGTAACCGATCCCACCACCACAACCGCACTCATCTCGCGCCCCAGCGTCGTTCGCTGATCGGTCCAATTAGTCACCGACTCCAATAGCCCCACCATTGATGTCACGCCTGCTACGGACAACATGACAAAGAAGAGGACAGCGAATACATGGCCACCCGGCATTTGAGCGAATGCGACCGGCAAGGTCTGGAAAATCAGGCCTGCACCGCCAGCAATATCGAGGCCGTAGTTGAAGACCATTGGGAACACGACAAAACCGGCAAGCAAAGCCACGGCAGTGTCCGCCAAAACGATCAGCAAGGCGCCCCGCGTGATCGAGAAATTTGCCGGCAAATAAGATCCGTAGGTCATCATTCCACCCATGCCTACACCAATTGAAAAGAAGGCCTGCCCCACTGCGGCAAGTAACACTGGACCGTCAATTTTGCTGAAATCGGGTGTGAACAACCAGCGCATAGTTTCGGCGAATCCACCGGCAAAGACGTTGTAAATACTCAGTCCGACCAACAGCGCGAACAGTAACGGCATCATCACCGTGACCGCACGCTCAATACCGCCGGTGACGCCCGCGTAAATAATACTGCCAACAATGAGATTGCCCACGACCGTCATCACCAACATGGTTGAGCCGTCGGCGAGTAACGCATTAAACGTTTGTGTTGACGATGTCGCATCGACCCCCGCGAAGCCAGTACTGGCCGCTTGGAGGAGATACCAAAGCACCCATCCAACCACCACTGCATAGGTAATTGAAATTGTGTAAGCCGTGAACACACCCAATCCACCGACGCCACCCCATAATCGACTGCGTCCACTCTCCTCAGCGACAGTCGCCATGGATTTAGAGGGGCTCGATTGGCCTCTGCGACCCACCAACAGCTCTGCCATCACACACGGGACCCCAATAGCGAACACGCAGAGCAAATAAACCACCACAAATGCGCCACCCCCATTTTCACCAGTGACGTAGGGAAAGCGCCAAATGTTGCCCAAACCCACCGCAAAACCAACAGAGGCCATAATGAAGGCAAAACGACTGGACCATACGGGTGTTCCTGCTGCCATGGTTTATTGCTCCGCTAAGTAGTTTGCGGCTTTTCGCGCCGCATTAAGTTT
>JABIZW010000038.1 GCA_018666295.1 Halieaceae bacterium | reverse complement strand
CACAAGCAATCCTGTCAACTCGGCGATACGTTGATTCGCGACACCCTCGATCACAAATCGACCGCCTAAGATACCGCCAACCGCGACTGCCAGCAGTAAGGGCGCGCCGTAAGCACCCGCTAAGATCACCGCCTCGGATCCTGTTTTCAAAACCTGTCCAGCCAAACCACTCAACGAATTAATTAAAATAAAGAAACTACACAACGCGGCAATCGTTTTGCTCGATGCCCAGCGCAGATGATGAAGAACCGGAGCGAGAAAAATACCTCCGCCAATACCCACCATACCTGACAAAAAACCAAGTCCTGCGCCAATAACGGCCGCTAAACCTCGAGAGCCAGGTAGGCCACCAATGTCAGTTGGGGCCGTCCTTAACAACAGGCTCATGCCCGCGATCACAAGACTTAACCCCAGAAGCACAAAATACAGTGTTGACTCTAATCGAATAAGCCCACCCAAAAAGGCCATGGGGATTGAGGTTATAAAAAATGGGATGGATAAATGCCAGTCGAAATGTCTTCGGTGAACCGCAAAGTAGCTCCCAATGGTCACAACTAAAATATTGCAAGGCAGCGCAATCAGCGGGATTACCTCAGCGGGTTGCCCACTCAGAGCAAGGAGCGCAATGTACGTCGAGCCGCCGCCAAAGCCCACGGCAGAGTAGACCACTGCAACAATTAAAAAACCGAACGCCAACATACCCAAATGATCACACACACACACAGCCGGGGACCAGAGCCCAGGGGGAGATTAAGTAGCTATGATTGAATCTCGGAGCACATCTCGGGTCATGCTGGGCGATTAGTCAGCCAAATAGCTTGATAAGGCATTATCGCGATCTCGCCGTCCACTGCACTTTCGAGAGCCAAACCACTGATCAGGTCTTCCCAGCTATCGTTCCCGACCAGATTGAGCGATGCAAGTGAAATTGAAGTCGCCTCGCCCGTGACGTTGTATAAACAAAAAATACTCTGCACACGATCATGGCTTTGACGCCAAAATCCGAATATGGATTGTCCACAGTTGAGCGTGTACTGCGTCGCATTCGGATGAAAGGCCGGCTGACGCTGTCTTATTTGAATCAAAGCCTTCAGTCCCGACAAACACAACGCATGATGGCTCTCCGGATCGGTTAAGCGCTGTGTCAGCTCATCTTTGTCCCACTGATGTCGATTGATCGCCCGGTTGTGTCCCGTATTCTCCACGCGCTCTACGTCATTTTGAGTCCCCAGAAAACTGTGTATGTAAAGTGCCGGTATCCCCTCAAGCCCCAGTACAATGGCGTGTGCCAATATCATGCGCGCAAGTGTTGTCTCGACGTCGGCATTTTGAAACTTAAATGCATCGTAAAGTGACACGTTCACCTCGTAGATACTGCGATCACCCTCCGCGGTCTCTCGCCAAGAGAGAAGTGCCCCGTTTGATTGGAGGCAGTCCACCATCGAATCTAATTCTCCAGAACTGAGCAATCCTTCGACGGGTCTGAGACCCACACCGTCATGTGACGCCAAAAAGTTGAAGTAGGTCGTCCCCAGAACCGCGGGAGGCATACTCATTAGCCAACGCGTCAGTCTTGAGCAGTCCGCTTCGATTAATGTGTGAATCAGCAGCGGGGGCAAGGCAAAGTTATAAATACAGTGCGCTTCGTCTCGCTGCCCAAAATAAGCAAGATTCTCAATATTAGGGACGTTGGTTTCGGTAATCACTACAGCATCGGGCTGCTCGTATTCTAGGAGCGCACGTAATAAGCGAACCAGATCATGGGCTTCTGGCAAATTAATGCAGGTCGTTCCCGAGCGCTTCCAGGTAAACGCCACCGCGTCGAGCCTGAAAATCCGGATGCCACGATCGAGGTAAAGTCGAATAATTTTGACAAATTCGAGCAAGACCTCGGGGTTAGAAAAGTCAAAATCAACCTGATCATGACTAAAGGTGCACCAAACATCCTGACTCCCCTGAGAGGTCAATACTGGCAAAGTCAACTCACTCGTCCGCGGACGCACGACCCGCGATGTATCAAAATGCGCCTCTGCGGTAAAAAAGTATCCGGCGCCAGGGCTAATGCCTTGTTTGAAATTTTCAAACCACGCCGATCGAATCGAGCAATGATTCAAGACCAAATCAGCCATTAATTTGTAGCGCGTCGCAATAGAGGTGACATCACTCCAATTCCCCAGCGCTTGGTTCACCGTTGAGTAATCGAGAATGGAAAAGCCATCATCTGACGTCCAGGGAAAGAACGGGAGGATGTGTACCCAGGTGACCGCGCTTCCCAACCACTCTCGACAGAAGTCATTAAGTACTTTAAGTGGCTTCTCGCCGTCTTTAACAATCGAGTCGCCATAAGTAATCAGCGCAACATCAGCCTGAGACCAAAGCTCGGGTAACGGCGATGTGCTCGAGGATTTATTGCCTGCCGGCGTGTCTGAAATAGCGGACACGAGTTTTTCTGCAAGCGCCGCTAAATCAGATGCATCCTCCCGCCCCTCGTACAATCGACAGGTGAGGTAACTCACTCGTGCATGGTGACTACTCATAATGACTCACTAGCGCCCCCGTGCTGAAAATTCGTTGTGATCCTCCTCAACAGCTTGAATAAGCCGTTCGTAAATGTCGGGGATGGCGCTCACCACACGCGACCACGTTGGCATAAACGGTGCGTCCAAAGGGCGCTCAAGAAATTGCTTGCCCGCCTCTAAAATATTGGTCGCAAAGAGCTCTACCGCTTGCTCTTCAGTGTGGGTATCAAAGTCCAAACCATTCATCAGTGCATCTCGTCGGTAACTCTCTACGTAATCGAGTGCAACGCGATAGTAGGTCGCCTTGAGCGTACGAAACGTCTCTTGATTAAACACGGTGCCTTGAATCGCGAGTTTACGGATCAGCGACTTTGTAATGTCTAGAGACATGCGCGATAGACCTCGCTGCGCATCATTTATCGAGAGGTCTTGATGTTTGTGATCGTAGAAGTCGGTGAGCTCCACCTGACAGATTCGGTTCGCACTGTTATTTCGGTACATTTCCGACGCCACGCCCATCTCAAGCCCCCAGTCACTGGGAACACGCATATCAGTGAGTAATTCACGACGGAATGCGAATTCTCCAGCAAGCAGGTAGCGAAAACTATCGAGGTAATTCAGAAAGTCATTCTCTCCTAAGACACGCTTTGTTGCGTGAATTAGAGGTCCAACCAATAAACGACAAGCACGCCCATTTAATTTATTACCCGCAACACGCGCGTAGTAACCCTTACAAAATTCGAAACTAAAGAGTGGGTTCGCGACCGGGTAGATTAGGCGCGCTAAAAGACTACGGTCGTAAGTCAGAATGTCGCAGTCGTGAATGGCGACAGCATCGCTGCGCGACGTAGCCAGAACGTATCCCATGCAGTACCAGACGTTACGACCCTTGCCGGGTTCCTGTGGCGCGAGACCACGAGCTTCGAGTTCCGCATGAATAGCCCTTAGTCTCGGCCCATCCTGCCAGAGCACCCTATGCTGCTGAGGAAGCTCAGCAAAGAACTTCAGGGCTGACTGATATTCGTCCACATCGGCGCGATCTAGGCCCACAACAATCTGAGACAGATAAGGCACTTTCATCAGTTCCGACCGAATATTGGGCATTGCGGGGGTCTGCAGCTCGGAATAAAGCGAAGGTAAAATCAGCCCCAGCGGTCGCGTCGCAGAAAAATTAACAAGCTGCGCTTCAAGCTCTTCAACCGCGCAATTGCGTAGATTGTGAAGCGTTGAGATATAAGGACTTTGATAAAAGTCGGCCATTAGATATTCCATCCCATACTAGTTAATATTTCGTTTACGCCCTTCGCCCAGGCCTCGGGACCTGCGCTGTCTGATAACCAAGTCGGACCGATCCGCTGAAGTTTTAGCGGCGTTCCCTTCATGTTTCGCATCAGCAATGCATAATCCGCGTTCTCAAGCAGCTCGCGATCGTTAGGGGCGTCTCCCGCAGCGATCATGACAACGTCGGGTGATACTTCTCGCTT
>JABIZW010000040.1 GCA_018666295.1 Halieaceae bacterium | reverse complement strand
GTCCCAATCGCCAGCTTGTGTGGCCTCAAAGTAAGCCCTGAGCATTTTTACGCAGTCCAGACAGGCTTCTGCGTGGCGCTCTATGTGCGCAAGCGGCGATCCACTAAATACGTCGGTTAAAGCCGGTTTCACATCCATTTTCGTTTCCCTTTATCTGTTTTAATCGGGGAGGAGGGGTTACTGTCGGCAGATGGTGTAACGTGTGCCGGCAGCGCCACCTCCTTGTTATGCACCAAAGATAGCAGACAGGATATAGAAGAAGATAACGGCCAGTCCTGCACCCGCGGGCAGCGTGACAACCCAAGAGGTAATGATTGCGGCAATAGTGGGCAGGTGAAGTGCTTCCACGCCGCGAGCCAAACCCACCCCCAACACAGCGCCAACCAGAGTGTGTGTGGTCGAGATGGGTAGGCCGGTTGCCGATGCGAGCACTACTGTTGACGCTGCGGCCAGTTCAGCGGCAAACCCTCTGCTGGGCGTTAGCTCCGTGATCTTTTTACCGATGGTTTGGATGACACGCCATCCGTAGGTGGCCAATCCCACCACAATACCCACTCCACCGATGGCCAGTACCCACCAAGGCATCACCGCTTTCGCACCAATTAAACCTCCCGACTGTACCGTGCTCACCACCGCGGCCACTGGGCCCACCGCATTGGCGACATCGTTAGAGCCGTGTGCAAACGCCATACCGCAGGCTGTGAAAATCATGAGGACACCAAACACGCGCTCAATATTGTCGGTGCTATTAATGTCACCCGTCGTTTTGACCTTGCGCAGCAAAAACGCGCCAATAGCAGCAACGACCAAGCCCACGAACGCTGAAACGACCATGGCGTTGGCAAACTTAGAGCCCATTCCGAGGTCAAAGTCGATGCCGATGTGCTTAAGGCCCTTGACCAGTGTGACCATGCTGATCATGAAACCCACCATCCACATGTAGATAGGCACGTATTTACGCGCACGCTCGAAGGTGTTTTCGTGATCAAAGATTAATTTTTTGACTGAAATAAACAGTGCGAAGGACATTGACCCTGCGAGGAGTGGCGATACGACCCAGCTAGCAGCGATCTTGCCCACTTTGCCCCACTCTACAGCGTCAACAGAGATTCCCACCGCTGCGAAGCCGACAATAGCACCGACGATCGAGTGTGTTGTCGAGACGGGCCAGCCACGAATACTGGCGATCAACAGCCAAGTGGCTGCGGCTAACAGTGCCGACAGCATGCCGTAGACGAGCAACTCGGGCGAGTCAGTGAGCACTTCTGGATCAATAATACCCTTACGAATCGTGGAGGTGACCTCACCTCCCGCGAGGTAGGCGCCTGCAAATTCAAAGACTGCTGCAATTAAAATGGCTTGCTTGAGCGTCAGCGCCCGAGAGCCCACGGAAGTGCCCATGGCGTTTGCAACGTCATTGGCGCCGATACCCCAAGCCATGAAGAGACCGAATACGCAGGCAAGCGCGAGAAAGATAAAGCCGTTTGACGCGATAATTTCCATTCTAAACGCTCCTTTATAAGCGATTTTTTAACTGTAAAGTGATCGATTAACCCTCACTACACCCCGTCACTGACGTCATAAGTCTTGGGCGTACTACTTCATATTAGTAGGAGACATCCCACTGAATTCTAAATCTATTGTCCGAATGATCGGTGCCGAGCAAACCGTCGTCCAACGTCAAGCGCGAAAAGTCCACGGTGACTTTATTTCGGTGCCCCGAGAAAAACCAATTGGCACCGAGCGTAAACTCCTCACGTTCGTTTTGAACGCTACGCAGCGACTTGTTGGGCTCGCTCACATAGGCGTAACGCGCGGCAAGTTCGAGTGGGGCTGGGACAGCGTCGATCAAGTTGTTAAAGAAATAACCTGACTGAATGTAGAAGCCGGTCAAATCGCTCTCAGTGTTGAGGACTCGATCGGTGATGAACTTTCGGTGCCACTCCTGCTGAATCGAGAAGCCTCGGTACTTAAAGGCGAATTCCTGCACCGCTTGTTCCATCTCGAACTGATCGTCGGTGGCTGACGCGGCGCCCGCAAACCCGTCCAAGTTGCCGCAGCCAGAGGATGACCAGCGGGTACATGGGCCTGTATTAGTAAATCCAGCGACAGCAAGAGAGCCCGTTGGCTTCTCGGTGTACTCAACATCTGTTTGACGCCACGCTAAGTCTCGACCCAAGAAATTCCACTGAAGACGACCCATGTAGAGGTGATCAGAGGAGTTGTTCTTTACACCACGACCTTCACCGTTAAATACGCCGGCGTAGTAGCGCATGTCTGCTGGTGTGTCCTTGAACAGTCGGCCTCGAAGCTGGACACCAACCTGTCGATCGACGGTGAAAACACGATTAACAATCGATCGCTCGACAAACTGCTGTCGCCCTGACGAGTCAACTCGCTCACGGTTTAAGTCCACTTTCCATTGACCCAGACGGAGTCCACCCCAATCCCACTTGGCCAAGTCAATGCGGTAGTCGATCACGCGCGCACTCGCTTTAGAGGAGCTGTCGTCAACGTCTCGACCGGGTTGAAGATCGACTTCAAAGTAATATTTCAGCCAAGGCTGGAAGCCGTGACCACCAATCTTCATTCGCAGACGTCGCGGCTCAAAGCTTGAGCCGCTGCTGCCTTCAAAGCTGGAGGCTTGGCGAGGATCTGAGCCAGTTGGATTGCCGTAACGCATTTGTGCGCGCCACTGCAGATTGGTTTGAAAGTTTCCATCGCGGGTTTCGAACCGGAATCCTTTGGATCCGTAGCTGTCGACAACGGACGATTCGGACACAACGGCATTCGTCACTGCGTCGTCAATAGCACGCTTTATATTGTCGTCAAGCAACACGGCTTGAGCCTGTTTGTGGCTCTCGTCTTCAGAACGCGGTGCGTCAGGCTCTGAGGGTTGAGCCACGACAATGCTTGACAGGACCTCGTCGGCGCTCAGCGACTCTTTCTGAGTCAGCTGGGCGTGCTGAGCCTCGGTGATGACGCCATTAGCCAGCAGGATATCGAGCAGGGCTTGATCTGTCGCAGACGCTGACACGGCGATGCAACTTGCGAGAAATCCGGCGATGATGTGACGGTGAAAACGTAAGGTTGTGCGAGACATGAGCTTGAGCCTAATAATTGTTTTGTAATTGTTTTCGCGCACCCTACAATCTAAGGCTAAGGATGTCGAAAGTTTGACGGCTAAGGATGTCGAAAGTTTGACGGAAATGCTTCAAAATTGTGACAGTTTAGTGCGGACGCATACGATGGATATGATGACCCTAAGAATCAGTGCATTGCGGGCCATGAAAGCCGGGGATCAGCAGTACAAAGTCCACTCGTTAAAGCTCGTGCTTTTGACATTAATGAAGCGGATATCATTCTGACGGCAAGCTCGTCTTCCAATACGTCATGGTTGTATTAAACCGACTAATGTCGGATAAACTCAGTGCGTGGATAGGGGCTCGTCAGGATGTCGATGGCGTTGAGTCACGCAATCGATAGAGGTGCATTCAAAGTAGGGCGGAAGAGACCTGGCCGAGGGCTTTACTTTTTTAGTGATGAGCTGCAATCGACCGTGATTATTCGTGCTTGCCTGGAACCCAGCCTTGTGAGGCAAGATGGTCTGCTGCAAAGCGCTTGGGTGCGCTTTCCAAGGTCGTTGCCATTGTGTCGTTCCAGCGATTGAGAAAACCAAACAGTGAAATAACGGCGACGACTTCTACCGCCTGTTTGTCACTAAAATGGTTGGATAATTCATGCATGTGTTCGGTTTCTACGGCGTTGGGTACCATACCGGCATGCACTGCAACGCGAAGCGCGGCTTTTTCTCGATCAGAAAACAAGGCGCTGCTTTCAAACTCAAAGACAGCCTGTATTTTGTCTTCGCTGTTAAGTCCTCTGTGTTACTAATCGAACGCTTGAATCTAGGCGTTTTGGGGGTATCTTGGAGTGGCTTTGGGGAGAGCATGTCATGCTTGTCAGTTCAGTCAGAAAGTT
>JABIZW010000144.1 GCA_018666295.1 Halieaceae bacterium | reverse complement strand
CGACGCTTGCGATGGATGGACACTGCAAAATCGCGTAGAAACCACATTGACTCAACTGGGCCTCAGCGGCTCGCAACTCCTCAAGGATTTATCAGGGGGATGGCGCCGGCGCGTAGCGCTGGGGCGAGCCCTGGTGTCTGAACCCGACCTCCTGCTGTTGGATGAGCCAACCAACCACCTCGACATACCCACGATTGTCTGGCTTGAGCAACAACTTAAAAACTTTAGTGGCGCCATTATCCTGATCACCCACGACAGGCGGTTCTTACAAGCCATAGCCAATCGGATCGGTGAGCTCGATCGTGGTCAGCTCACAATCTGGGAAGGGACCTACCAGGACTTTCTGAAGCATCGCGCTGAGCAGCTGGCAGCCGAAGCGACTGCTAACGCCTTGTTTGACAAAAGACTAGCGCAAGAGGAAGTGTGGATCAGGCAGGGTATCAAGGCACGCCGAACGCGTAACGAGGGACGGGTGAGGCGCTTGGAAGCGATGCGAGAGGACCGCGCCGCGCGGCGAAGTCAGGCAGGGAAAGCCAACATCACCATCGAGACTGCATCGCGATCGGGAAAGCTCGTTGCCGAAGTCGAAAAAGCCGGCGTCCGTTTTGGCGATCACACTGTGATTCAAAATGTGAATACCATTATTCAACGTGGTGATCGGATCGGCATTGTCGGTCGCAATGGTGCGGGCAAAACGACACTGATAAAAATGGTACTGGGTGAGCTAGAGCCAAGTTTTGGACAGGTTAAGACGGGCTCAAAGCTGCAGGTCGCTTATTCAGACCAGCTCCGCGGACACCTTGACCCAGAGGGCACGCTCATTGACAACATTTGTGGTGGCCAAGAGTTCATTGAAATTGAGGGCAAAAAACGTCACGCAATTAGCTATCTCGGCGACTTCTTATTTTCGCCTGATCGTGTTCGTGCGCCCACAAAAGTGCTTTCCGGCGGCGAGCGAAACCGCGCTATATTGGCAAAATTGTTCACACAGCCCGCTAACCTTTTGGTGCTCGATGAGCCGACGAACGACCTGGATATAGAAACGCTGGAGCTGCTCGAAGAAGTGCTGCTTGAGTTTTCCGGTACAGTCATCTTGGTCAGTCACGACCGAGACTTTATGGACCGCGTAGTCACCAGTCTTTTGGTGATTGACGAGCAAGGTCATGTCGAAGAACAAGCCGGCAATTTTTCGGATTGGGAAGCCCGCGGGGGCGCTTTACTGAGCACCGTTGATGAAAATCGACTCGCAGCAAAGGCGATAAAAACCACTGCTACTTCAGCTGCTTTAGCGTCTGAGGTAAAAGCTCAGGTAAAGAAGAAGTTAAATTATAAAGAGCAACGAGAACTCGACACCCTGCCCGACCTGATCGCCGGTCTTGAGGCGCAACAAGCCGCGCTCGAGGAAGCAACGAGTAGCGCTGATTTTTACGCTCAAGATCAAACACACGTCAAAGCAGTATTGGCCGAACTTACTCGCGTCAGCGAATCGCTCGATGCGGCGCTCGACCGCCTCATAGCACTCGAGGGCTAATACCCGAAGTTACATTAAAGCGCCGCCGCAACGATTAAAGCGCTGACGCAACCGCAGCCACGACCTTGTCCATGTTGTCAGCATTCAGCGCCGCAACATTAATTCGTGACGAGTCGAGCATGTAAAGACCGTGTGTCTGTCGCAAGCCTTTTGCCTGCTCCACAGACAGTCCGAGAAAGGAGAACATTCCCTTCTCACCGGCAATAAAGGAGAAGTCCTGATCGGTTTTCGCCGATAGCTTCTCCGAAAGCTGTCTGCGCAGTGAAATCATGCGTCCGCAAACATGCTCAAGTTCCCGTTCCCAAGAAGATCGCAGTTCGGGATCACTCAAAACACGTCCGGCTAGCAGAGCCCCATGAGCGGGTGGCATAGAGTAGACGCGCCGCGCCGCGCCCAAGCCATGACTCTGAGTCGCAGCGGCACTCTGAGTATCACGCCCGAAAAAGAGCGCAACGCCCGTTCTCTCGCGATAAAGACCCAAATTTTTGGAGCAGGAAGCCGCAACAATGAGCTCGCCCAGACGGCTCGCCATGAGACGCAACCCCTGGACATCCTCAACTAAACCCGAACCCATTCCTTGATATGCAAGATCAATCAGCACCGTAAAACCCTGTTCGAGTGCCATGTCCGCAAGGATGGACCATTGTTCAAGCGTCAGATCCGCACCGCATGGGTTGTGGCAACAACCGTGTAGCAGAACGACGTCGTCACTTTTTGCTGATTTCAAATCGTTAACCATCTGCTCAAAGTCAACGCCGTGAGAGCGAGGGTCGTAGTAGCTGTAAGTTGCAAACTTCAGTCCAACCGAACCCATTAGAGGAATGTGGACGGGCCATGTTGGATTGCTGATCCACACCGTTGCATCGGGAGATGCCGCCGCTAAAACCTCAGACGCGATTCGAAGCGCACCACAGCCGCCCGGCGTTTGCACTGCCGTAATGTGAGTACCGTCACCGACGAGCTCGTCGCCAAAAACAAGCGTTTTCATACCGCTTAAATAGGCCGGATCACCGGCTGCCGGTAGATAGGCCTTGGTCACCTCTTCGTCAATCAACTGGTGCTGCGCTTTTTTGACCGCCTCAAACACAGGACAAATACCAGTCTCGTCCATATAAATACCCACCGTAAGGTCAATTTTGTGAGGATTGGGATCGGCGCGGCATGCGGCAGCCAGACCCAGTATTGGATCGGGGGCTAAGACAGACAGTTGTTCTAACATCGACGGGCTCTTTGAGTAACAAAACGACAGCGGGAGTATACGGTATGAGCGATTTTCCATAAATGCCTGATATCATTTACCTTACATTTTCCTATCGATTCATCATGAACAAAAAGCCGCTAGAGACACACAGGGATCAACTTTTTGCCGACCTCGTCGCTGAACCGTCGCAGTTCAGCTTCAATGAGGCCGTGGTCGATGTTTTTCCCGATATGATTCAACGATCCGTCCCCGGTTATGGAACCGTCGTAAGAATGACCGGCGTGTTGACCGAGCAATACGCGAAAGAGGGGACACATGTCTATGACCTTGGCTGCTCGCTGGGCGAGTCAATTCGAGCAGCGGAGCTGGCTATTGGGGATAGAGCGTGTCACTTGATCGGCGTCGATAACTCACCGGCGATGATCGCGAAAGTACGTGAAGAAATGCGTCCACTATCGAAAATAGTGTGGCACTTGTCCGACATCACTCAGATGGAATTTAAGACCGCGAGTGTGGTCATTATGAACTTCACCCTGCAATTCATTCCAATACACGAGCGCCTTAAGCTTCTCAAGCAGATCCGTTCGGCCATGGTCCCGGGTGGTCTGCTCATTCTCTCCGAGAAACTCACCATGCCAGACGCGGAGATGAACCAGTTGATGGTGGAACTCCACCACGATTTTAAACGCTCGCAAGGCTACAGTGACTTAGAAATTGCTCAGAAACGAGACGCCATTGATAACGTACTGATACCTGAAACTGCAGAAGTCCATAGAACACGGTTAGCCGAAGCCGGATTTTCGCGATCCAGCATCTGGTTTCAGTGCCTCAACTTTGCTTCGTTCATCGCAATCGCATAACCACGCATGGATATCCCACAAGAATTAAAAACGGACATCACGGCGTTTTCAGACCGATGGGAAGAGGCGACGCTTCGTGATTGGCTCACGACCTTACCTAATCAACTGGCCGCCAATATGGCTGAGAGTCGGTTTGGTGATCTACCCCGATGGCGCTCATCGCTCGCGTCTTTGCCAGAACTCAAGGCAGAGTCAACGGAACTTAATGCGTCCAGCATCGCCGTTAACGGTGCCATTTCAGCCGAGCAACGTAGCGCTCTCGAAATAGCGCTACGCGGTCTACATCCATGGCGCAAGGGGCCCTTCTCCCTGTTCGGTATCGATATTGATACCGAGTGGCGATCAGACTTCAAATGGGACCGGCTTAAGAATGTGATTGACCCGTTAGACGGCCGCCGAGTACTCGATGTCGGGTGCGGCAGTGGCTATCACTGCTGGCGAATGAAAGGCGCAGGAGCAAAGGAAGTCGTCGGTATAGACCCCACGCCATTGTTTGTTTTGCAGTTCAAAGCGCTTCAAACGTACATTCAATCGCCTGAAGTCCACGTCTTACCGCTGACACTTGAGCAACTGCCTGCAAAATTACGCGCTTTTGATACCACGTTTTCAATGGGCGTCCTGTACCACCGACGAGCGCCCATAGATCACCTCACGGATCTGCGCGATACGCTTAAACCGGGTGGACAGCTGGTGCTGGAGACACTAGTCGTCTCCGGCGATGTGAACACTGTATTTGTGCCGCCGGGGAGGTATGCACGAATGGGTAATGTCTGGTTTCTACCAAGCCCTGAGGCGCTGATAAGCTGGATGGGCAAGGCCGGGTTTATCGATATCGAGCTTTTAGATGTGAGTCAAACCACGATTGAAGAGCAGCGATCGACCGACTGGATGACATTTTTTTCGCTCGCCAACTTCTTAGACCCAAATGATCCCGCTAAAACTGTAGAGGGTCACCCGGCGCCGACACGTGCGCTGATCACCGCGCGCGTGGCGGACGCTTAATCGTCGGAAGAGACGATTGAAGAAGCAGGCGGCTTCAACGGGAAGGTTGCGATCTTGCCTGAATCGCTCCCTTCACTGATTTTTGCAGCCCCTTGCTTTTCCACTTCGTCGATTCGAACAATAGATTGCATTGGAATATAGCTACGTTTAACGCCCGAAAACTCAGATTTAAGCTTCTCTTCACCCGGATCAACCAAAATGGCAGAGCGCTCACCAAAGAGGAGCTCTTCAATTTCGACAAAACCCCACATATCGCTCTGATAAATGTGCTTCGCAAAAACCTCAAAGATCTCTTTCCCATTGTGGAAAATGATTTTGTACACGGGTTGGTTCGACATGCGCTTTGGACTGTTCCTTATTGGGGTGGCGATGCTACCACTTTTGCCAAAATTCTACAGTGCCTGCTGACCGCCTTTTCTCGTATAACGCGGGTATAATGCCGACTTGTCCGACCATCGAGCACACAGAATTGAGCACTCCAACCCGATCTAAAGTTTTTATCCAGACACATGGCTGCCAGATGAACGAGTACGACTCCGATCGGATGGGCGATCTGCTGCGCGAAAGCCACGGCATGGAGCGCACAGAGAACGCAGAGGAAGCTGACGTTCTGCTGCTCAACACCTGTTCTATTCGCGAAAAAGCACAGGAAAAAGTATTTCATCAGCTGGGTCGATGGCGCGCGCTCAAGGCAAAACGCCCAGAGGTGGTCATTGGTGTCGGTGGCTGCGTGGCCAGTCAAGAAGGCGAGGCTATCAGCAAACGAGCGCCATTTGTCGACCTTATCTTCGGACCCCAAACGCTCCACAGACTGCCAGAAATGCTCGAGACCCGGAACGAGCGGGACAGTGCTGTGGTCGATATTTCGTTCCCTGAGATCGAGAAATTTGACCGACTGCCGCAACCGTCAAGTGACGGCGCAACAGCATTTGTCTCGATTATGGAGGGGTGCAGCAAGTACTGTACATTTTGCGTCGTCCCCTACACGCGTGGGGAAGAAGTTTCCCGGCCGGTTGACGATGTCATCGCGGAAGTGGCTCACCTTGCCAGCGCAGGCGTTAAAGAAGTCAACTTATTGGGACAGAACGTCAACGCTTACCGCGGACAGAACCACCTCGCAGAGACCGTTGATTTTGCAGAATTGCTCGGAGTGGTCAATCTTGTTCCAGGTATCGAGCGGATTCGGTACACAACGTCACACCCGGTGGAATTTAGCGATGCCTTGATCGAGTGCTACCGCGATATTCCAGCACTCGTCGATCATCTCCATCTTCCAGTCCAAAGTGGTTCGGATCGTATTCTAATGGCGATGAAAAGAGGCCACACGGCTATCGAATACAAGTCAAAAATTCGCGCCTTAAGAGCCATCAGACCCAACATATCATTATCCTCAGACTTTATAGTGGGTTTCCCAGGCGAGTCCGAGCAAGACTTTCTTGACACAATGAAGTTGATCGATGACGTGGGTTTTGACATGTCCTTTAGCTTTATCTACAGCGCGCGGCCCGGCACGCCTGCCTCTGATTTGACCGACAACACCTCGGAGGCGACAAAGAAGCAACGACTGCAGTTGTTGCAGACACGCATCAACCAGCAAGCCATGGCAATTAGTCGACACATGGTCGGCACCACTCAGCGCATTTTGATTACCGGTGTCTCAAAGAAGGACCCGGGCCAACTGGCGGGGCGTACGGAAAACAATAGGGTCGTCAATTTTTCCTGCCTTGACCACGAAATGATCGGTGAATTTGCAACCGTCGAAATCGTTGACGCCCTACCGAACTCATTACGAGGGGTGATTGTTAGTTGACAAGCGGACTCAGACCGGTATCTTCACCGGCCCATTGTGATACGAGCGGCCAAACAGCCCTTGGACATTGACCCGACACCCCCCGAGCCCGACAGTCGGGAGGACATAACATCCTCTTCATTCTCCCTCGAACCCGAAGACGCGAAGCATGTAGCCCTGCTTTGCGGGCATCTCAACACCCATTTCAAGCTCATTGAGGACCGGTTGCGTGTCTCAATCAGCAATCGAGGTAACCAGATTCGAATCTCGGGGCCTGATGCGGCGCGGATATCGGCGGAGCGACTGCTGAAAAAGCTTTATCGCGACGTGACGACAGGCACGCGGCTGAGTCCGGAAGCGATTCACCTGCAACTGCAGCAGGCTGACCTTGAATTGCTTGAGTCCAATGATGCAACATCGGAATCCCTCTTGATTAAAGGCCTTAAAACCAAACGCGGCACGGTTAAGCCACGGGGTAGAAGCCAGATCAGTTACGTGCAGGACATTCAAAAGCACGACCTCAACTTTGGCATTGGACCTGCAGGAACCGGAAAAACATACTTGGCTGTTGCTTGCGCGGTACATGCGTTGCTGGAAGAGGACGTCAAGCGAATTTTACTCGTCAGACCCGCGGTTGAGGCAGGCGAGCGACTGGGTTTTTTACCCGGCGATCTCACTCAAAAGGTCGACCCTTACTTACGACCACTCTACGATGCCTTGTACGAAATGCTCGGATTCGAGACGGTTGGCAAGTACATCGAGCGCAATATTATCGAAGTTGCACCACTGGCCTTCATGCGTGGAAGAACGCTTAATAACGCCTTTATCATTCTAGATGAAGCGCAAAACACCACGCGCGAACAGATGAAAATGTTCCTCACACGGTTGGGATTCGGTTCGACGGCTGTGATCACCGGTGATGCGACTCAGATCGATTTGCCGCGCGGCCAACCCTCGGGACTCATTCATGCAACGCAAGTGCTTGAAGGTGTCGAAGGCGCCTCATTCACATGGTTCAACAAAAAAGATGTGGTGCGCCACCCGCTGGTTCAGCGCGTGGTCAATGCTTACGAAGAGCACGATGCGATTATGGACTCGTCAGACAAAGACCGTTGATGATGAAAATCTCTATTCACATAGACCGCAACGGGATTGATGCACCCAGCGACTCCGAGTTTCAAAACTGGGTGGCTACAGCGTTGCAGGGGAGTCACACGCATGCCGACATTCCAAACAGCCCTGAGCTGAGCATTCAGCTAGTGACGGGCGAGGAAATGAGTCGACTGAACATGCAATACCGAGGCAAGTCCCAGGACACCAATGTGCTCTCATTCCCTGTTGAGCCCGCACTGCAAGCGCAAACTGGGCTGCTGGGCGACATAGTCATCTGTGCGGCAGTGGTTTCGCGGGAGGCTGCTGAGCAAGCGAAGCCTGACGCTCACCATTGGGCACACATGACGATTCACGGGACCCTGCACTTGCTGGGTTACGACCATATTGAAGAGGCTGACGCTACGATCATGGAAACCCTCGAAGTAGCACAATTAGCCTCGTTAGCTATTCCCAACCCCTACCATGCTTGAGACACTCAACCTCTGATGAATACACAAGATTCAAAAAGTAGGGACAACGACGACAGGTCTTGGTTGGATCGTCTGACTCAAATGGTGACGGGTACGCCCTATACGCGCGCTGATCTTGAGGGTTTGTTGCAGCTCGCCGCCGACAATGAAGTCATCGATGCCGATGCAAAAACGATCATGGAAGGCGCCATGATCGTGGGCGACATGCAGGCGCGCGATGTCATGATTCCGCGCGCGCAGATGGTTGTGATTCGGGCAGAGGCGACGGTCGATGAGGTATTACCTCAGATCATTCACACCGGTCACTCGCGCTACCCGGTGGTGGGAGAAGGTACTGACGATATTCTCGGCATACTGCTGGCGAAGGACTTACTCGGGTTTGTTCTCAATCCAGAGGCCAATTTTGACATCCAAGCCCTGCTGCGACCCTCAGTGATCGTTCCTGAGAGCAAGCGATTGAACGTGTTGCTACGAGAGTTCAGACAAGCGCGCAACCATATGGCGATTGTCATTGACGAATACGGCGGTGTCGCGGGATTGGTGACCATTGAAGACGTCCTTGAGGAAATCGTCGGTGAGATCGAGGACGAGACGGACTCGGACGAAGAAATTCAAATCAGAAAGCTTACTGAGGATAGTTTTTTCGTTCAGGCTCTGACGCCCGTTGCGGACTTCAATGAAGCCTTTAACGTCGAATTCAGCGACGAGGAATTCGATACTGTCGGTGGCCTCGTGCTGCAAGCGTTTGGTCGTCTCCCCGCACGCAATGAAATCATCACCCTCGATCGCTTTGAATTTCGAGTGATTAACTCAGACCAGCGCAAGCTCAACAGCTTACGCGTGACCGTATTACCCAAAGAGTAACGAGTGGCGATTAAGCACTCTGTTCAACGTGCCTTGCTTTGCCTGGTCGGGGGCCTCGCCTTCACCCTTGGACTTTCACCCTTTGATCTTAAACTTGCATCGATCGCAAGCGTCGGCTGCTTATTCTTAGCCATTCAAGATCAGGGCTGGCGTCGGGGTGCGTTATTGGGCTGGATTTATGGTGTCGGATTTTTCGGTGCCGGTGTTTCTTGGGTCTACGTCAGCATCCATATTTACGGTCAGGCACCCGCTGGCCTGGCCGCAGCCTTGACCGCCATTTTTTGTGGTGGCTTAGCACTCCTCACGGGTATCCAGGCGGCCCTATTTTGTGCCGTTCAGCCTCGCGACGCGTTATCACGAGTTGCGCTATTTACAGCGCTTTGGGTCGTATTTGAGTGGGTTCGAACATGGTTCCTTACCGGCTTCCCGTGGTTGTTCATTGGGTACGCAGCGATTGACACGCCGATCGAGGGCTGGGCACCTGTCGTTGGCGTATTAGGTGTCTCGCTCATTTTGGTGAGTACTGCCTGCGCCATGGCTGAGGCGCTCAACGTTAAAACGAGACGCAGCGTTGTGTATCTGGGGTCATGGCTCTTGGTCATCCTGTCCGGTGGGTTTTTGATGACGACAGTTGAGTGGACTCAAAAAACCGGCGCTGAAAACAGCGTCGCGATCTATCAACCCAATATCGCCATTGAAGAAAATTGGGACCGCCGCAACGCGCAACGCTTTCTTAACGACTTCTATGATCACGCTGAGACACACGCTGCATTGGCTGACCTTGTTGTCTGGCCCGAGGGTGCACTGCCGTTTTACTTCGATCAAGCCCCTGGATACATCACTCAGCTTCGCGAATTGGCCACAGAGAATGGCGCCACTATTGTTACAGGAATGCCCACTCGTGCAGCAGGTCAGCGCTTCAACAGCATCGTTGCAATCGGGGATCACCTCGAGACTTACAACAAGCAAAAACTTGTCCCGTTTGGTGAATTTGTACCCTGGGAGTCTCAGCTCAGAGGCCTTATCTCGTTTTTTGATATGCCAATGTCTAATTTTTCTGTAGGCGATTCGATGCATCAGCGGCTGATCACCGCCGCGGGCCCGTTAGCGCCGTTCATTTGTTATGAGATTGTTTATCCCGACTTTGTCGCACGGGGGTCAAAAGACTCAAACGTCTTAATTACGATCTCCAATGATGCGTGGTTTGGAACCAGCCACGGACCACATCAGCACTTCCAGATGGCTCGCTACAGGGCGCTTGAGCTCCAAAAGCCATTGGTGCGCGGTGCCAATAATGGCATCACCGCCGTAGTCGACTTCAACGGCGATGTCACTGCCCAACTGCCACAGTTCGAACGAGACACTTTACGCGCGCCCGTGCAGCCCCGTACCGGATTGACACCCTATGCACAGTTTGGAAATTGGCCCGTATTGCTAATAAGCCTGCTTTTTTTGGCTTTTGTCATCATAAAAGCTCAGCGACATCGGCGCTGATGCTGATAAACTCATCGACGTCCCCACTTGATACCAGACAACGTCGTACCCCATGAGCTCACCCGAATACCAACCCGAACACCTTGAAGTAGAAATTCAGTCCTCGTGGGAGGCGAGCGGCACGTTCGCTGCAAGCATCGATCCCAACCGTGAAAAGTTCTATTGCCTCGCAATGTTCCCCTACCCCAGCGGCAAGCTTCACATGGGGCATGTGCGCAATTACACCATTGCAGATGTGATCGCACGCTACCAACGCATGATGGGGAAGAATGTCCTGCAGCCCATGGGATGGGACGCCTTTGGACTCCCGGCAGAAAATGCCGCCATACAGAAAAAAGTGGCGCCTGCCGATTGGACAAAAAGCAATATTGCAGAAATGCGCAGGCAGCTTAAGCGACTGGGCTTCGCCTACGACTGGGATCGAGAACTCACCACCTGCTCGCCCGAGTATTATCGATGGGAGCAATGGTTTTTTACGCGACTGCATGACAAGGGATTGGTCTATAAAAAGATGTCGACGGTCAACTGGGATCCTGTCGACCAGACCGTACTTGCAAACGAACAAGTAATTGACGGCCGTGGGTGGCGATCAGGCGCAGAGGTCGAGCGGCGTGAAATACCCCAGTGGTTCATACGAATCACACATTACGCCGACGAACTTTTAGAGAATTTGGATCGACTTGACGGCTGGCCGGAGCCTGTTCGTCTCATGCAGCGAAATTGGATCGGGAAAAGTCGTGGCGTCGAGCTCGCCTTTGAACTCACAGATCGCATAGCAGATCTCGACAAAATCGAGGTGTACACAACACGCCCCGACACCCTATTCGGCGTCAGCTACCTGAGCCTTGCCGCGGAACACCCGATTAGTTTAGAGCTTGCGAAAACAAACACCGCGCTGGCTGCGTTTATCGACAACTGTAAGAAATCCTCTGTTGCGCAGGCGGACATGGCGCGCGCGCAAAAGCGAGGGTTTGATACCGGTCTTGTAGCAAACCACCCCCTAACAGGGGAGCCCATCTCAGTGTGGGTCGCTAACTACGTGCTCATGGATTACGGCTCCGGTGCTGTCATGGCAGTTCCCGCACACGATGACAGAGACTGGGAATTCGCTCGCCAATATGGGCTACCGATCAACACGGTGATTTGCAACGAGCAGGGAGAGCCTGCCAATGTCTCAGAAGCGGCTCATACCGCAAAAGGCAAACTGACGGCTTCAGGCGCCTACACGGGGCTGTCCTTTGAAGATGCCTTCGATCAGATCGCAGATGCACTGTCTCAAAAAGGGTTAGGTAGCGTCACTACGCAGTATCGACTTCGTGACTGGGGTGTTTCACGACAACGCTATTGGGGCACACCCATTCCGATGATCAATCTTCCAGACGGTGGGGAAATTCCTATTCCCGCAGATCGACTGCCGTCGTTGCTGCCTGAGGATGTGGTGATGGATGGTGTTTCGTCGCCCATCAAAACAGATCTGAGCTGGCGTCAATTCGAGCTCGATGGGCAGGTCTACGAACGCGAGACCGACACGTTCGATACCTTTATGCAGTCGTCCTGGTACTACGCCCGTTTCACCTGTCCCGATTTTGAAGACGGAATGCTCGACCCTGAGGCGGCTAACTACTGGTTACCCGTCGATCAATATGTGGGCGGGATTGAGCACGCCATCTTGCACCTACTCTACGCGCGGTTCTTCCATAAACTGCTTCGAGACGAGGGCTTGGTCGACTCCGACGAACCTTTCGAGCGGTTACTCACGCAAGGAATGGTGCTTAAAGACGGCGCTAAGATGTCAAAGTCTAAAGGCAATACTGTTGATCCTCAGGCGCTCATCGACCGCTACGGCGCGGACACAGTGCGGTTGTTCAGTATGTTTGCAGCGCCCCCAGAACAGTCTCTGGAGTGGTCAGACGCAGGCGTTGACGGCTCTTATCGTTTCTTGAAGCGTCTGTGGCGTCTGGTGCAAGACCGTCAGGTCAGTGCGCAGGCGATTGATCTCACCGTTGCATCACTCAGCAAAGCGCAAAAGAATATCCGTAGAAAGACTCACGAGACGATTGCCAAAGTCAGTGATGATTACGGTCGACGACAAACCTTTAATACCGCGGTAGCCGCGGTCATGGAGCTTTGCAACGAGCTCAGTAGACACAGTGGTGACGCCGCCGAGGACGTCGCTGTGGTTGATGAGGGCCTCACAGCGGCTGTATTGTTACTGGCGCCCATTGTGCCGCACATCAGTGAGGTGCTTTACGCTGAGCTGACGAACAATAGCCTGCTGAATGCCTCGTGGCCTTTACTGGACGAAAATGCACTCACGCGTGATGAAATTGAAATTGTTGTTCAAGTTAACGGCAAGGTGCGCGCCAAACTATCCGTTTCGGTGGATGCCGGCAAAGACGTTATCGAAACGGCCGCACTCGAACATGAAAATGTGCTGCGGTTCACCGAAGGGCTAACGGTCCGAAAGGTCATCGTCGTGCCAGGGAAGCTTGTTAATGTGGTCGCTAACTAAACACCACCGCTCAGTACTCAACGCCGTTGCAAGTATTCTACTTGCGACTTCTTTGGTGGCTTGCGGGTTTGAATTACGAGGCCAAAGTGACCGAGCTGACACCTTGAGTCGCTATCCTGTTGCGCTCGTGAGCGCGGCGCCCAGCAGTGAATTTTCAGGACAACTCAGGAGCGCACTGCAGCGGCAGGGCGCCTCCTTGTCATCGACAAGTGACGCAGGTCTTACGCTATACGTTGATCTTGAAACGTTTGAGCAGCGCAGTCTCTCGCTTACCGCCAGAGCCCGTGCTGCAGAGATCGAACTCCGAGCCAGTGTTGTGTTTTCATTGAAGCTCAATGGAGAGTGGCTTATCGAAAACGAAACCGTCACGGTGGTGGACCAAATGCTCAATGATCCGCTTAACGTGGTGGGTAAAACAGAAGAGTTACGACTGCTCCAAGAGGAGCTTCGCACCGCCCTAGTCGCAGCGCTTACTCGACGGTTGAATTACACAATCGCAGCACACTATGCAAATCAGACCTGAACAGCTCGAGCAACACCTCAAACAAGGTGTTGCCCCCTGCTACTTGGTCACCGGTGCCGAGCCGCTGATTATTCAAGAGTGTACCGATGTCATTAGAGCCGCCGCACGGGCTGCAGGCTGCGTAGAGCGCGAACGAATCAATGCAGCTGATAAGGATGGCTGGCAGAGCTTGATTCACAGTGCGAGTTCAATGTCGCTTTTTGCAGATCGCAAGTTGATTGAAATACAAGTCGACAGTGGCAAGCCCGGCGCAGAAGGCAGCAAAGTTCTGCAGGAGTACTTAGCGCTTGGCAGCGATAACGTTCTGCTGGTTGTTGCAGGCAAGATAGACAAGCAGTCGCAGCGCGCAAAGTGGTACACCGCGCTCGATAAAAACGGCTCAGTTGTGACCGTGTGGCCTATCAGCGCGCGCGAAATGCCCTCTTGGATCGAGCAGCGAATCAAGCGCCTTGGCTTAACCTGTGATCGGGAGGCCGTGTCTCTGCTGACGGAGCGAGTGGAGGGTAATGCGCTTGCCGCCGCTCAGGAGGTAGAGAAGCTCGCACTGCTTGCGACTGACAAACACGTCACCGCTGAGCAAGTCGCGCAATCCGTGGGCGACAGTGCACGATACAACGCATTCGTCATGATCGATGCGGCGCTTTCAGGCGATGCTAAAGGTGCTCTGCGGGCACTGAGAGGCCTCAAAGCTGAAGGTAATGCTGTCCCTGCGATTCTATGGCCCGTATCGAAAGAATTAAGACTGCTGATTGATGCGCAGTGCCTAGTTCAAAAGGGAGCGGCGCCAGGCACTGCACTCGATCGCCTGGGTGTCTGGAGGAGCCGCCTCAATCTTATGCAACAGGCGCTTGCGCGTCACGACCGCAAAAGCTTAGAAGAGTGCTTGAGCTTAAACTTTGCGGCAGACGGCAGTGCAAAGGGATTTATGCCCGGCGATTGCTGGGATTACCTCGAGTCGCTTGTCGTCTCGATTGCCTCTGGCTCGGCAATAATCCGACGGCGCAGATAGAGTCCGCCAACAGCCATCAGACCCAGTGCTGACGCCATACTAAAGGCAGGCACAAACCCAAACCACTCTGCTACTGCACCGTTTGTTGCCGCACCGAATGCCGGGGACGCCATCATCGTCATTGACCACAAACTCATCACACGGCCGTGATAGCGTTCATCCACAACCAACTGGGTCAACGTTTGACAGCCCGTTCCTGCCACTGTGGTGACGAAACTCAGGCATCCGATCATCCCGGCAAGTAGAGCCAAAGAATTCAGCCATGCCAGCGTGGCGAGTAACGTTACGGCACTAATTAACGCGATTAGAATGAGTGTATATAACCAATCGACTTGAGCGCGCTGTCTGCTCATGAGCAACCCGCCCATAACAGCACCCACACCGGCCGCGGCGGTCAGCCATGCCAGTTCGGTCGGGCCGCCGATCAACAGACGACCAGATACCGCCGGCAGTAGTTCGATAAGACTGCGTCCCAAAAGTCCATTAATCACCGTAGAACTTAAAATCAAAAGAATGGCCGCGTTGCTGCGAACGTAGTGAATACCCTCAATGAACTCTCGATTAATACTCTTCCTCGATCGAATCTCGCGCGTGCCGACCCCTCGTAAACTTGTCAAAATACTTCCGGCGACAGTAAATATAATGACGGCGCTCGCCCACGCCCAACCCACCCCTAATTCCGCAATAATTACAGCGCAAATGGCGGGCCCCACGATACGTGCAATGTTAAATGACATGGCCGTCAGTCCGACCGCACTGGGGAGTGCGGTACGGGGGACTAGAAGAGGGACCAACGCCAGTCGCATCGGACTGTGCATAGCCGACACCGAGCCCAATGCGAGAGCAAGGAGCAACAAGGTCATTGTATTGAACAAACCCAGAAATGTTGTTGCTGCGCCAACAACGCCAATTGCCCCGTGAATCAGCATCGATGCGATCAAGGCGTGACGGGGATTCGTGCGATCGGACTGAACACCAAAGTAAGGTGAAAGGATAAGCGCGGGCGCCAGCATGAGCGCACCAATCACACCCACCCAGAGCGCAGAAGCGGTAAGATCCCAAGCGCTCCAGCCGAGAATAAAGCGCAGCATCCAACTCCCAAGCCCAGAAAACCAACTCGCAGGGTAATAACGCCGGAATCGCGATTCACTCAGAGCAGAGCTTCTAGCCTGTCGCTTTTCACGACACACGAATAACGCCTCTCTTGCTTTTCAAACACAATGCAACTACTGTTTATTTATACAGTATTTCTGCTGATGCCCTACTGAGAAGCACCAGCCCTATTTTTACGGAGCACATCATGAGCTACTCCATTGAACAGATCATTAACCGTCCCGACACTTGGCAAGGAACCGACAATCACAGTAACTCACGTGTCATTCTAACCACTAAGTCTGCCAATACAGACTGGCATAATAGACAGAGCGTACCAACGGGTTTTGATTGTCTTAATGAGGAGCTGCAACTTGGTGGCTGGCCAACACACGGCGCGGTCGAAGTATTAAGTGACCATGACGGCGCTGAGTGCATGGGGCTGTTTTTACCCACCATGCAGCGACTTGCCAGTGAGAAGCGTTGGCAAGCGTTTATAAACGCACCGCACACCCCTTACGCACCTCTGTTACGTGCGCACAGCATTCCAACAGAGCAAATACTCATGGTCCATCCAAAGCATCGGGATGAAACCCTCTGGGCCACAGAGCAAGCCGTTCGCAGTACAACGTGCAGTGCCGTATTTGCCTGGTTAGGAAACACTCATTTTCGGTACGCGGAAATACGAAAGCTCCAATTAGCCGCGGCCAGTACCGACACCTTGTTGTTCCTCTTCAGGTCGAGCGATGCATTATCAGAGTCCACGCCCGTATCACTGCGTTTGCATATCAATAACTACCGCGAAGTCAGCGTCGTCAAACAGCGTGGCGGGAAGCGTGAAGTCGATATTCGCTTACCCGAAAACCCCAGTCTCGCACCTCATATTACGCAGCCTTACAGTAAAGCCGTTGCCACTAAAACAGGGGTCTTCTTAACACCTGTCGCATAACTTCCCCAATACCCCGAGACTCGGCTCCCCTTTTCCCCCTCCGAGTTTCGGGGATCCTTCCACTCAAAACACACTTACACTAAATCCGCTGAATCCGCTTGACTGAGGTATGCTCTGACCTCTACTTGAGACTGCTGTAATGATTCTCGAATTACCCATCACTGCTGACATTTTATACCTGCTCTTGATAACCAGTTTCGTGGCATCAATGCTCACTGCATCGGTCGGTATTGGGGGAGGTACGCTGGTACTCGCCGTATTAGTCGTCACCGTACCGATTACTGCCGTGGTACCACTGCACAGCGTCGTACAACTTGGATCAAATACCGGCAGGACCGTGATGATGCGCCCACACGTGTCGTCGACCTTATTTTGGCGTCTACTCGTTGGTGCAGTATTGGGTACGCTACTCGCCGCGCCCTTTTCGGCATTCTGGCTAAGTGAGGTCCAACTCACTCTTTTGCTCGCGGTATTCACACTGCTGGTAACCTGGTTACCGCTACCCGCTGTTAAAACTCAAAGCCTGAAAAATCATACCGTGTTTGGGACCGCGATCAGTTTCATTGGTGTTTTTGTCAGTGCCACCGGACCTTTAGTCGCCGCCTACATGCGCCATCAAACATCAGGAAAACAAGAGTTAGTCGCCACTATGGCTGCCACCGTCTCAACCATGAACCTCTTCCGAGTTCTTTTGTTTAGCGGTTTAGGGTTTTTCTGGACCGAGTGGCTAATTCCACTCTGCCTCATGATTGCAGCAGGGTTTGGCGGCACACTGATTGGCTTACAACTACTGGGGCGACTGCCTGAACAGCTCTTTCAAGCCCT
>JABIZW010000192.1 GCA_018666295.1 Halieaceae bacterium | reverse complement strand
TAGTCGACGCTGACAGCGCATTTGTAAGAAAGCTTTTGCCGGAGCTTGCGAGAATCTACGTCGACCTCAACGCTCACTTAGCCTCGCATGAACTCTTGCCAGACATCGAGGGCGAGCTGAAAAAGACGGGGTCGCAGATATTGGTTCAACTGCACTCGAGAAGTGACACCGAGTCCGCTGAGCGCGAGCAAGCGGCACCACCCCAAGGGAGTCCCCTTACAGCGGTCCCTCAGCCACACGGCACACCACAACACCAAGCAAAAGATCTGATCCACAGCGGCGCCTGGATCAATGCGCATGCGCTTGACGCGCTGTCTGGACGTATACTCGCCTCCGCGTTTAATCGAACAAGCGTTTCTCTTCAATCCGCGAGTGAGGAGCAGTTAAAGGCCGCGGGCGGAAGACAACGGTTCGTTCCAGCTCGATTAGCCGCCCCACTGCGCGACGAGGCCGCCCGAAATCGGCTGCTTTCCACCAGCCAAGAAATGTTAAATCCGAGCAAAATCAATAGCTTGGAGATCGCATCCGAGTCCTTGCGAATTTCCCAAGCCCTTGCAAAGGTTCGACGAGAAAACACAGGAAAGCGTCATAACATCACCTCAATTATAGCTGCGATTGGATTCATCCCTAAGGCGGCTATTTATGACCGACTGGTCGAGGCTCATAAAATCTCCTCGGCGCTCTTTGACTACGTTTTAGAGCGCGTAATGCCGCCGGAACAAATGCTCCCACCGCTGGTCACGCTGGAACTGTGCTTTCTAGAGCTCGCACTGAGCGACGAAGACTTCCTGATTCAAGGAGACCATCCCGGCCGATTACTCGTCGATCGCATCGCCGATCTGGTCACACTCTTGCCAAGAGGAAAAGCGCGTCATCTCGAAGGATTTATCGCCGCAGTGGAAGCGGTAAATGCACGATTTGACGGCTCTCCTATGGCATTGTCAACTGCTGCAAACACACTGGGTGACTTATCAACATTGCTGATCTCACAGCAACGCCAAAATAGGGATCGCTTGCTCGCACGCGAAAATGCGAAGGACCGAATCGACAGTGCCCGTGTCTCCGTTGTGACAGCTTTAAACGAAGTCGTTGGAGACACCGACCAGTCAGATCATCTGATTGCAATGATCACGAACGGCATGATTGACCATTGGGTCGTTCAACTACTGAAAGGGCAAAGCCTGGTCAAAATGAAGTCCGACCTTAAAACCTTGATCGCATTCGCGGGCAATGAAGAGAACCCACCCGCCGCGTCTGTTTCGACTGACGATATTTTCAAAATTATTGGTGAAAAGCCGCAACAACGTCCCGCGGTTACAGCCGCCTATGAAGCGCTGCTGATCGACCGAGAAAAAGGTTCGGCCAGTGTCACACCACCGCCCACTCAGTGGGGTGTTGAGGTGGACCTCACTCCGTTTGAACTCGACGCCATTTTGTCGAGCAGACCCCGGTTAGCACGCGCTGCACGCGCCGTTCAGCAGCTCCCAGTCGATACCTGGTTTTTACAAAAAGGGGGGGACAGTCACGTCTATCTTCAAGTGGTCTGGGTCAATCGACACGCGACGCGTTTCGTATTGAGCGACGAGCGTGGGGTAAAGCAGCGTGACATGTCGCTCATCGAGCTCGCCCGAAAGTTCGGACGCTCGCTCAAAACGCTGTCCACTATTGAGCAGCTGAGTTTAGTCGAACAAACCTTATTTTCAAAACTCAGCGATGCAAAGGATGCCATCAGTCAGCAATTTCAGGCTCGCGAATCAGATGCATTAGGGGCCCTGACTCACGAAACAGAGCGTGCACTCAGACGGGCTAGACGCAACGGGGCCAAGGACAGCTTGATCGCCTTTGAAGTGTCGGGGGACCCGACTGAAGACGCGTTGAATGACGCTCTAAATGCTCAGAAACTGAGTGTAGGTATCGTCAAAAAGGTCCGAACTCACATTGCCTGCGCACTGGTGCGCGAAGCAGGGCCTGAAACAATCAAACACTGTCTACTTGAGGCATTTTCCGAGGGGACGGCCTCTAACCTGTCAATTAAGCTTATCGATCACCAAACAACCTCAGACGCTAACACGTTAATCGACGAACTCCTCGACAACACCTCGAGTAAGACACTCAGTACCACAGCCACTAGCGACGCTACTGCACCGACACCTAAAACGCTCGATGACGCAGTCGAGGAAGCTTTTGCGCGTCTTGAGCCAACGACCCACACCATCAGGCTCAGTCCCGTCATCCGTGTGTCTGTGCGTCACGAAAGCCCACTCGAATCGGCTTACGTCATCCGCCGATATGACGACTACGCAAACGAGCCGAAAGGGTCCGCACAATTTCGTCACCGTGACCTCGAGATTGCAATTAATTACTTTGAAATCAGAGAGGCATGCCGCCTTCTCCAAGCACTCGAAGCTCTGGGTGAAACAACTCGCCATGTACTCCTTCGACTCAGTGCCGAGACCTGCCTACATGCATCGGCACTCGACCGCATTTTAACGCAGATCTCCGAACACACTGTTGGAACCTCTCAACTTAGTTTTCTTATTCCTGATTCCATACAAGTTCGAGAATCAGTGATTTGCCGCAGACTTACTCGTGCATTGCGTTCGATTGGCTGTCACATCGTGATTGAAAATTACAATCCTGCGCGTGGCTCGTCAGAATCGATTCAGCGGCTCAACCCAAGCGATGTCACGTTGGAAACTTCATTTTGGGAACTCGCCGCTCAAGACGAGCCTTGGGCCACGGTACTCCCACAAATTATTGCTGATGTTCATCATATTTTAGGGCATACAGTGACGGTACGAGACCCGGAGACCACCGCAAAGATCGAGGCCACTGGTATTGACTTCATCGAACGAGAATCAGACGTCTCGCTCTCGATCTCAGAGTTTTTAGCCTCGATTGAGCCCTGATTAAGATGGGTTGATGCAGAATCATTGACGCTTGCGCGAGAAACGCCATGCATCGTAACTCACCGCAATCACACCCAGCCAAACGAGGCCAAATGTCACTGCGGTGATGAGGGTCGCAGGCTCTCTGAGCACAAAGATCGCTACAATCAGTTGCAACGTCGGACCGACATACGTCAGCAGTCCAATAGTGGACAGCGCTAAGACACGAGTCGCTGCAACGTAAGTCAGTAACGGCGCTGCCGTAAACGCCCCCCCCAATAAAAGAAACAAATCCACACGAGTGCCATGCATTCCAAGGCCTGCACCATCGTTTACGATTAACCAGACAACGGCGAACGGCGCCATGCAGAGCGATTCCAGAAATAGGCCCTGCAGAGAGTCCGCCGCAATTTGTTTCCGAATGGCCGCGTACAGCGAGAAACTAAGTGCAAGCGTCAATGACACCCAGGGGAGACTCCCCAATGCGACCAGCTGAAGCAGCACAGCGACAATGGCCAAACCAATCGCCAATAACTGCACTGGCTTGGGTCGCTCACCAAATACAAACACACCCAAGGCAATGGTCAGCAAGGGCAACATAAAATAACCCAAGCTCGCTTCAGTCGCGCGCTCATTGGTAACCGCGAACACGTAAACGCCCCAATTGATGGTCAGCATCAGAGCAGAGAGCGCCACCCAGCATACGAACCGCCAGGACCGAAGAAGACGCAGTGTCTCTGCGAGCCGGCCAAACATTAAGACGATAATCAGCGTCACAGGCAAGGTCCAAAGACCCCGGTGTGCCATCACGTCGAATGCATCAACAGGCTTGGTTTGAAGCCAGTAGAGTGCGGCAATGCCCCAAATAAAGTTCGCTACCAGCGCGAGCATTACCCCTCTGAGGGTGTCAGACTGACTCAACTGCAATGCTCTCTTACACCCACTCTGTCTTAGTGCGCGCTACTTAAACACTCAGTTGCGAACCAAGCAAGCGCCGTTTTGGGGGGTCGAAGCGATCAGTGTTAACACGACAGCACCCCAATCGTCCGCTTGGGGTGCTCCGTCCTAACAGCAACAAGGCCCTTAAAGCAGATCCGAGCTATGAGCGGTAGAGACGAATGCCGTATTGGCGACGCAACGCGCTAAGTGGCGTTTTGAGCATGTCCTCGGTTACCGAGGAATGTGGCCACTTCAACGCCATACAACGAACATGTTGCGCCCAAATCCAAGCGTAGAGAGGCAAGTAATAGACAACAAAAAGTGCATAACCTCGTAAGCGCCCACCCAGCAAATCGATCCCTTCCGCATTTAAACGTTTTACATCGGGGTCCGCCGCATAATCCTTAAGCTCAGCGCGTGTGATAGTGGTACCAAATAACACCCATGGATTGAGTAAGATCTCGCCCCTCAACGACGTGTCGCAACCAAATATAACGTGCGTGAGGTCATGATCCCGGAATGCTTTGCCTTTGCGCGCAGACACGGCTGCCACCTCAGGCGCGCCCGCGTAAAGCTCGTCAAGGCCTTCTTGAAGGGTCAGCTCACACTCCTGACTCATAAACCGCATGTCGTGCTCTAGGTGACTATTTTCGCCCATGATAAACGGTTCTTTACGAACCAGCGAGTCGATTTTAGTGTCGCTATATTGACGACCATAAGCCGTCTGATCCCACCACTACAGTCGATCGTTTGGCGCAACTCAGTCTTGTTGTTTTTGCGGTGTTTATTGTCGCACCGCTTGCCTACATACTCAGGCACCAACCTATTGGCATAACACACGATGCGCCACCTATTGCACATTGGGCTTGTCGTCGTATTCGCGGCGTCAGTCAATGTCACAGCAGAACCCAGCAAGGCCACCGGGCAGTCACGCTCGTTGGTGCGACTCGATGTCCCGCTGCAGCGTAACGAGCAGGGTCGTCGTCGGCATTTCGTAGAGCGTTGCAGCGCATTCCTCATATCGATCACTGAACAACAGGCGTTACTCGTATCAGCCTGGCATTGCATCGACGGAAACATGACCTTTGGAAAGGCACCAATGTTACACCTCAGCGATGGACCGGTGGCGGTGGAAACCATCAGCTCAGGCGGCAGTATGGCCAAGGATTGGTTGTTAATCGCCGCCCCACGCGCTGCGTTGTCGCACTTAAAACCCATCTCCGTAAGTCGACAGCCGATCGAGCCGGGAGAGGTGCTCGTGGCGATAGGCTTTGGTGGCGAAAGCCTCTCGGGAGATCGGTATTCCAGAGAAGTGGTCTGTCCCGTAAGTGAGGTGGGTGAACTTTTTACACTTCAGTGCGCACTGCAAAAAGGCGACTCCGGGGGGCTCATTGCGCGGCGACGCATTAACGGACAATTGGAAGCCGTTGGTATTATCTCAAGTGGTGACTCGCAAGGCGTTAGTGTTGGTTTTGCACTGCACGCGTTACCGGCTATACCGCCCTACTGACGCTGACGTACTGGTGGTGTCGCCCCGAGATGCACCTCGCCTCTTTGTCGCGCGAGTAACATCTGGCGCTGCCTCTCGGAAAAACGCTCTTTTTGATCCTCACTGTGCGCGTCATGACAGCGCGGGCACGATACGCCGGGAACATACCGAGGCGATTTTTTTTGCTCGTCATCAAGCGGAAATCGACAGGCGAAACATTGATCGTACTGTCCCTTTTCCAGCTGATGATTCACCGCGACGCGGCTATCAAACACGAAGCACTCGCCCTCCCAGCGAGTCGACGCCTCTGGTGTCTTTTCAAGGTAGTTCAGAATGCCGCCTTTCAAATGCCAAACGTCATCGAATCCCTTTGACACGAGAAGCGACGTCGACTTTTCGCAACGAATTCCGCCCGTGCAAAACATAGCGACCTTTTTGTGCTTTTGCGGATCGAGATTTTCATCGACCCATGCTGGGAAGTCTCGAAAACTTTTCGTCCCTGGGTTTATAGCACCGCGGAAGCTACCGATTTCAACCTCGTAATCGTTTCGCGTGTCGATCACCAGACACTCGGGATCATCGATCAGCTCGTTCCACTCACCCGGCGATGCATAGCGGCCAACAGACTGGTTAGGGTCGATGTCTGCAAGCCCCATCGTCACAATTTCTCGCTTGAGCTTCACCTTCATGCGTAAAAAGGGCCGCTCTTCGTGATACGAGAATTTACAGTCTAAATCGGTCAGTCGCTCATCGGACCTCAAATAACTGAGGACTTCAGCGATGGCCGTTTTACTGCCAGAAATCGTGCCGTTTACGCCCTCGTGCGCTAAGAGAAGCGTACCTTTCACACCACGCTGAGTACAAAAATTCAGCAATGGCTCGCGCATTGACTCGTAGTCATCTAACCGGACAAACCGGTAAAGTGCGGCAACAGCTGTAGTCCGACTCTGCTCCTCGTCTGTCATGCCTTACCGCCACCTAGGCAATTAGGCGAGTCCGGAGACCCTGCTCGCTGACCCCATTCATCTGCCGTATAGGTGTGCAGCGCAAGTGCGTGAATGGGAGACCCTATGTATTCGGCTAAGACGCCATAAACGGCCTGATGGCGTTTGACAGAACGCATGCCTTCGAAAATCTTAGAAACCAAAGTCACTTTAAAATGACTTTCGGAACCCGGCGGGACGTTATGCATGTGGCTCTCGTTCACAATTTCGACAAAAACAGGGTCGAAATGCGCGGCAATACGGTGCTCAACTAGGTTTTGAATTGTGGTCATAAGGTACACTCTTAACGATAAGCGCGAGGGTATCAGATAGGTATTACGTCAGGCGAGGGGCAACATTATGCACGAGATAGATGTTTGGCTTGATGGCAAGGCGTTGAGCGAGGCCCAGCTCAGCACACTAAAAGTAAATCTCCAACAGTCGTTTAAACTATCCGAGACTCAAGCACGCCTGTTGGTCAATGGCCGGTCACATCGCATCAAACGCCGCTGCACCGAAAAAGAAGCCTCGCAGTTGGTGAAGCAGTTTGAAACTTGGGGTATTCCGCTGCGCGTTGAACAGAGGGACGTCCTGACTAACCAGCAAACAACCTCCGAGCCGTCCCTCAACGGCTCGCCGACCACGCCTTTCACCTTGGCTCGCGCGGGTGAGCGGATTCCAACCCAGGCGACAACGACTGAGCCCGTGAAAGTGTCGACAGATCACTTACAATTACTCGACTAACCTACCGAGCGCGGATCTGTGAGCACACCGACTGAACAGCAAGAAGCATCCCTAGCCACTGCGCTGCCGCGAGCCCCTATTTGGCGGCACCTTTGCGCTATGTTTTATGACTTATTTTTAATCATCCCGCTCCTAATGCTGACGTCCGCATTACTCATTGCCATTCATGGACCCACCGATACTGCGGTGGTCAGATCAGTTCCAGCATGGCAGCAGTGGATCTTGGCCTACTTCGCCTTAGTCGGTTTTTTCGGTTTATTTTGGCGACAGAAGGGTCAGACACTGGGTATGCAAGCATGGCGCGTAACGCTTGTTTCGCGTCTCGACAATGCCCCTATTCCTTGGACGCACGTGTTTATTCGTATCGGCACTGCCGCCGCGCCGGTCATCCTGTCTCTGATGCCCTTCTTATACTTCAACATCAACAACGCATCGCTTCTTGTCTATGCGATCGCAGCGATTATTGCCGGCATGGGTTTCTTTTGGCGCTGGAGCAACGCTGAGCGGCTCTACTTGCACGATCAGCTCTCAAACACTGAGCTCAGGCTTGCGCCCCCTCGAACGAAAAAGTAAACGCTCTGATGTAACTACTGGCGTCGCAACAACAGTACCAGCCCCGCGCTCCAACACAGGAGAACGGTGAGCAGTGCGGCGACGCCACCACTGAGGCCCATCAACAACGTCACCGGACCGAAGAAATCTTGACTAATCCGAAAAATGACACCGGCCAGCACCCCCGCAAAAATACGGGCGCTCATATTACCTTCTCGCAAAGGCCCAAAGATGAAGGACATGGCCAGCACGACCAGCCCAGCGCACGACAATGGCTGTAAAATCTTATTCCAAAACGCGAGCTCAATATCGTTAGCCACTAAACCTTGGTTCCTCAGGTATTGTGCGTAACCCCACAGCTGAGTCGCCGGTAAACTCTCGGGCTTAACCGAATCTAACGTCAATAAACTGGGCGTAATCTCAGAGACCCAATTCATTGTTGTCATACTCGACACGCGCGTACCGTCGTCCGTTACGGAGGTCACAGCCACATCCTCTAGCAACCAACCCTCCCCCTGATAAGTCCCGCGATTGGCAGCAACCGTGCGCACCAAGAAACCATTTTCATCGAATGAAATCAAAGTGACTCCAAAAATCAAACCGCCTCGCTGAACCGCATCAACATGGATAAACGTGCCCCCATCACGATTCCAAGCACCGTACCGACCGGCAAGATTTGGGTCGTTGCGATACGCCAGCGCTCGCTGACTCACCGCCACCTGCTCTGAAACTGGCGCAACGTATTCCCCAACGCAAAAGCCCAACAATGCGACGATGAGTGCGGGCTTAATGGCCATAAGCGCAAGCCGGGGCATCGATACGCCAGCGGTGCGGACAATCGTCAACTCGCTACTCGAAGCAAGCTTGCCCAGACCAAACAAGGCACCAATCAACGTCGCATAAGGCACGAATTCCTCGACACGACGTGGCAGTGTTAACGCAATGTAAAGGAGTAAATCCGAAAAACCATAGGTTTCGCTCAGATCACCTAACCCATCGATAAGGTCGCTCAGGGCATCGAGTCCAACCAAAATAACTAAGACACCCAGAATGGCCCACAGCAGACTGTGCAGAAGGTAGCGGTCAAGTCGCTTCACGCGCCCTCCTCAGGAATATCGGCAGCTCGTCTTTAAGCAACAAAAAACTGCCCACAAGCAAAAACGCCAGATGCGTGCAGAAAAACAGGATCATTGAGCCCGCTTCCTCTGCCGCTGATCGGGCCTGAGAAAGCACCACGAAATACGCCAAAAAAACAAGTAATGCCGGACCTAGCCGCGCATAACGACCGCGGCGCGAATCCGTACGACTCAACGGTATGGCAAATAGCGCCATCACAGGAACAATGAGTGGCAGTGAAACTCGCCAACCTAATATCGCGCGGTGTTCGGGGTCATCACTCATCAGCAATACGCCGGTAGGCAGTGTTTCGACACGTGCCTGGGATCGAAGTCCACCCTCTACTTCAGGAATCAGTGAGCGATAACCCTGAAATTGCGCTTGGACCAGCTCCGCTCGACCAGGCGCCATCTCATATCGCTTTCCGTTAGACAAGGTCAGGTATCGACGCCCTGACTGCTGATCGACCTCCATAGCTCCTGACTCAGCAAGTGTCGCTAAAAGCGTTATGCCCTCGTCTGATCGGAGGCGTTCTGCAATGAAGACGGTCGACATGCGTCCATCATCAGCAATGCGCTCCACATAAGTGACGTAGTCACCGCCTTGTTGCTTTTTAAAGCGCCCCTCCGTCAAAACATGCATCCCCTCGGCGGCACGCGGTTGAGCTAAAAGCGCGTTTGCTTTGAGTGCCCCATACGGACCGAGATACAGTGAAATGAGCGCCACCGTGGCCGTTACAAGCATGACCGCCGGTGATATTCGCTTAAACAGCTGAATTTGACTCGTCCCACTGGCTCGCAAGATCACCATTTCACTGTCAGCATACAAACGCCCGAACGACAGCAAGACACCGATATAGAAGCCCAACGGCAATATCAGTTCAAAAAAAGCAGGCAACTTGTAAAGCATCACGGGCAGTAAAATATCTGCCGCGAGATCGCCAATGGCGGCCTCTGCGAGGTACTTGATAAAACGCCCACTGAAGACGACAAGGAACAAAACCAGCGATACCGCGAGCGTGTGCGTCATAACATCGGCAGTTAGGTATCGTCGTGTGCGCATTTTTACCGCATTTAGCAGGCTTTCTTAAGCGTCATGGTTTAGTTCTGCTCGCCATCATCATACACTACGCGCCAGTTTGACCAGCCCGATTTACGTAAGGAAATACCATGAGCAACCTCACGGTTAACGCGACCAAAGCGTCTAATATCGCCAAAGCTAAAAACGAACTTGTCGTCATCCCGCTATTTGCCGAAGAGCCACTGGCAGCGACTGGGGCACAAGTCAACGACGCCCTAAGCGGCGTCATTGAACGCGCCATTGCCATTGGTGACGCAGAGGCTAAGCTGGGTAAAACCACTGTAATGGTTGGGAGCGAGAGTATTTCTCGGGTCATGACCATTGGATGTGGCTCCCGAACACGTTTTGATCAGAACGCGATGACCACAGTAACGAGTGCTGTAGCCCGTGCTCTCTCAGGATCTAAGGCCAAGTCGGCCGTCTTTGTGGCCGATACGATCGCCGAGAACAAGGCGCAGCTGTCAATTTTTTTAGAGTTTTTAAGCCGTGATGTTGCCATGAGTTGTTATCACTACACGGCGACACTAGGGTCCCCAAAGCCCGGTCCAGCATTACGTAAACTGTCAGTGGCAACCGACACTCTGCTGAGCAGCGCGAAAGTCAAACAAGCCGTCACCACGGGTCTTGCCATTGGTAACGGCGCAAACTTAACGCGAGAACTGGTTAATTTGCCCGCAAACGTTTGTACACCCTCCTACCTTGCCAAAGAGGGTCGCGCGCTCGGACGTCGGTTTGAAAAATTGTCGGTCAGCATTTTGGACGAAAAGAAGATGGGCGAACTCGGCATGGGATCGTTGCTTTCCGTAGGTCACGGCAGCGACGAACCATCCAAGCTCATCGTCATGAAGTACTCAGGCGGCGCCACAAAGGACGCACCCTACTGCCTCGTCGGCAAGGGCATCACCTTCGATACGGGCGGGATTTCGTTGAAACCCTCAAAAGGCATGGAGTCCATGAAATTTGATATGGGCGGTGCCGGCTCAGTATTTGGTGTAATGCAAACTGTCGCGTCTTTGGATCTAGACATTAACGTTATTGGTGTTGTCGCAGCGGCGGAGAATATGCCGAGTGGCTGTGCGACCAAACCCGGAGATGTGGTCACGTCGATGTCTGGGAAAACCATCGAGATTTTAAACACTGACGCGGAAGGCAGACTCGTCCTCTGCGATGCGCTGACTTACGTCGAGCGATTCAAGCCCGCCGAGGTCGTCGACATCGCGACGCTGACAGGCGCGATTATCGTCGCATTGGGTTACGAGGCATCAGGGCTGTTTGCAAACGATGATGGCCTCGCACAGTCGCTAACCGAGGCAGGACTGGCCTCCGGTGATGAGGCCTGGCGACTCCCCATCAATAAACAGTACGATAAACAGCTCAACAGTAAGTACGCTGACATGCAGAACATTGGTACCGGTTCCGCGGGCAGTATTACAGCAGCGTGTTTCCTTGCGCGATTTACTGAAAAGTACAAGTGGGCACACCTTGATGTTGCGGGAACGGCGTTCCAAAGCATGCAAAAAGGCGCCACAGGGCGACCCGTTCCATTGTTGGTCGAATACCTTCGTAAGAAATCGAGTCACTGATTCGTCGATGACGCGCGTCGATTTTTATGTGGTCAAATCCGCAGGCAGTGACGCCCGCTTGAGTGTTGCCGCCCGACTTACTGAGAAAGCGCTGGGACGAGGCCACAAGATCTTCATCAACTGCGAGTCTGAGACGCAGCTTGTGGCCCTCAACACTTATCTGTGGGAGTTCAAGCCCTCGAGCTTCATTCCACATGCACTGGCAGCTGAAGATGAAAACGAGCACGTCGCGCTTGGATTCAACCAGGTGCCCACCACACACAACGACGTGCTAATCAATTTAGCGCTGGCGCCACCTCGTTATTTTGCGCGTTTTGAGCGAGTCGCCGAAGTGGTCACTCAAGATCCTGGCTCCTTGGGTGCGTTGCGAGACGCATGGCGACACTACAGAGATAAAGGTTATCCGCTGAGTAAGCACGAGTTGCCCTAATCAGCGCTACACATGAGCCCCGCGGGGCACGAGGCTTATCGAGCTTATGGACAAGACATTCTCCCCTTCAGACATCGAGTCGCGATGGTACGAACAGTGGGAGGCGAATAATTACTTCGCACCCAGTGACGCAGACGAGGCGTTCTGCATCCCAATTCCGCCGCCCAATGTGACTGGTACGCTGCACATGGGCCATGGCTTTCAGCAGGCCATCATGGATGCCTTGATTCGCTTCAACCGAATGAAAGGTCGCAGCACCCTCTGGCAAGTAGGGACTGATCACGCGGGAATTGCGACACAAATGCTCGTAGAGCGTCAGCTGGAGTCGAAAGGCATTACACGCCATGACCTCGGTCGCGACGCATTCATTGATAAAGTCTGGGACTGGAAAGCGGAGTCCGGTGGCACGATTACGCAGCAACTGCGGCGGTTGGGTGCCTCGGCAGACTGGTCGCGCGAGCGCTTCACGATGGATCCTGAACTTTCCGAGGCAGTCAAAGAGGTCTTTGTACGTCTCTACAGTGAAGGGTTGATCTACCGCGGTCGACGACTTGTCAATTGGGACCCAAAGCTCCACACCGCGATTTCCGACTTGGAAGTGGTCCAAGAAGAGGAATCAGGGCATCTTTGGCATCTGAAATACCCTATCGCAGGCTCCGAAGCGGTTTTGATCGTCGCAACCACTCGACCGGAGACAATGCTGGGCGATACGGCCGTTGCCGTGAACCCTAGCGATGAGCGTTACGCGCACTTAATAGGACAGTTCGTCAAGCTACCGCTGTGTGATCGGGAAATTCCGATCATTGCTGACGACTACGTGGACGCAGAATTTGGCACGGGATGCGTTAAAATTACGCCTGCTCACGACTTTAACGATTATGCGATGGGCGAGCGACACAACTTGCCGCTGATCAATATTTTGACCGCTAATGCCTGCCTCAATGACACCGTCCCCGAGCCCTTCAGAGGACTTGATCGTTTTAATGCTCGCACAGCCGTCGTTGCCGCGATGGACGCGCTTGGATTGCTTGAGAAAGTCGAAGATCACACATTAAAAGTGCCCCGCGGCGATCGCTCAGGCGTCGTCATTGAACCTTGGCTCACCCTGCAGTGGTACGTTGATGCCAAAAAGCTTGCAGGGCCCGCTATCGAGGCGGTTGAAACAGGCGCCATCGAATTTGTACCCAAGCAATGGGAGAACACCTACTTCGCGTGGATGCGAGACATTCAGGAC
>JABIZW010000177.1 GCA_018666295.1 Halieaceae bacterium | reverse complement strand
TGAGCGCTGACACCCTAGGGCACTCAAGGGGTGACAGCGCGTCGGGTTTAATAGACTCTTGTCGTGTGAGTTCAATAAGTCCGCGCACAGGGAGTGAGTCTTGTCTGAAACTGTTTTGATCGTAGGTGCAGGTGCGACTGCGGGTGTCGGTGGTGCGTTGGCACGTAAGTTCTCCGAGGCGGGGTATCACGTGATCGTTGTTGGGAGAACCTCTGAAAAGCTTGAGGCTCTTGTGTCTGAGATCAGAGAAAGAGGGGGCTCGGCTGGGAGTGTGGTGGCCGACGTGACCTCTGAGGTCGATCAAGAGAAGATGGTTGAGGCTGTTCGAGCCCGCAAGGAGCCCCTCGCCGCAGCGATTTACAATGCCGGCAGTAACTTCCCCATAAAATTTTCTGACGTGACGCCAGAGCAATTCGAAGCGTTTTGGCGTGTCGGATGCTTTGGTGCATTTCTCACCGCTCGTCAAACGCTTCCGCTTTTCTCTGAGCAAGGAAAGGGTTCACTGTTTTTTACTGGGGCCTCGGCCTCGTTGCGAGGTCGCCCTAATTTTGGGCATTTCTCAGTCGCCAAGGCAGGACTTCGAAACCTTGCTCAGGCCCTGGCGCGCGAATATGGGCCACAGGGCATTCACGTCGCTCATGTGGTGATCGATGGGGTGGTCAACGGAGATATTGTTCGCGGCCGTTTTGGGGATTACTTGACGTCACTGGGTGACGATGGGGCGCTTGAGCCCGATGCAATCGCCGAGGCGTTCTGGTCACTGCATGCCCAACATCCGTCAGCCTGGACGCACGAGCTCGACTTGCGACCCTACAAAGAGAGTTGGTAAAGCACCCCATCTTTCGGGTGTTAGGTGACCCTTTTTTTTGCGCCCCAAGATGTAATTTTTATGCCGTCTAATGGTGGTAATGCATATGAAGTGTTTTAAAACAGAATTTGAGCGTTAGAGAGTTGGGGCTGGTATGAGAAGTATTGTTATTTTAGGGCTGGTTGTGGGTTTGACGAGTTGTGCTGTTGTGGGCGTAACGACCGCCGTGGTGTCGACGGCGGCTAAAGTCGCCACGGTGCCGGTAAAAGTCATCGGTGCAGCGGTTGAAGTCGTCACGCCAGATGATGACAAACCGGATGACAAATCCGATGATATCCGCGAAGACTGATATCACCTCAACCCCAATCTCCCCTACAACGGGCGACTCCAAAGGGTTAAGGTCAGCGAGAGAGGGAGGCTTATCTTCCTTCATTATTAAGGCTTTACACACAGAAGACACGTTTTAGGGTCGCTAAAGTGCGTCGCCTCATTTCGTCCGCATAGGGAAGGTAAACATGAAATCTGAGCTTCAAGAAGTGATGGGCATGCTGCGAAAATTACAAGGGTCGATCGACTTTGGTAACGCACCCGCTGACGAGCGGGAGGAATTAGCCACAGACGTCGCCGACATAATGGACGAGTTGTTTGAGATTATGAAGAGACTGCCCGACCAGGAGTAAGCCGCACTCGGCAATCTGTTCCCTGCTCTTGTCGCAAAGTGTCGCAAAGTGTCGCAGTCTCTTGCACAGTTCCTTTTGTGACTGAGTTTGTGTTGATCCACACAAACCTCGTTATTGCGCGGTGCTAGGGATGAGTCTTAAGCGGGTTCTTTCGGCTCGGTTTTGGCAGGTCTGAGTTTTAGGTAGGCAGAGGCCAAAAAAAAGCGCCCTCAAGAGCGCCTAGGTGCTAATGAATGCAGGTCATTATTTGAGGGGTGCAACGTTGAACGTCATTGTTCTGTTGACGAGATCCATCTCGCCCGTGGCAACGTTGATCAAGCCATTGGATACGGCGTCAAACGTGTACATGTCGAATACTGCACCGCTTTTCTTCCAAACGCCTTGTAAGCTTGCCGTGACGACTTCTTCACCACTTTGTGTCCACGCATATCCCGTGAACTCGCCCATTTCATTGAGCGATAGTTTGTTAGTGAAGGTATAAGACAGGTATACACGACCGTATTCTCCCGCCTCACCCGATGCAGCAACTTGATAGTTAGAGCCGTCCATTGTGTGCATGGCATCAATGGCAAAATTCCCTTCAAACGATGCGCCACGGTCGAGATTTTGACTTGATGCCAGTGGCGAAATGAGTGCGACTGCAAGAGTGAGTAAAAGTGAACTTAATAATTTCATATGAGCCTCCAGGAAAGGTTAATAGTTCATCCAGTAACCAACTCCAGAATAGGACATATTTTCAGGAGCGCGCTTGGATTTTGAGCCGTTTAGGGCGCTAGTGACGAAGGTGACATTTAGAATATGAGGCGCCGCAATGAAACGGCTTATGGTGCTTTTACAATCTCGCCATCTTTCAGTACGAAGGGAATTTCACGCAATAATGAAACGTCTTCTAAAGGGTTACCTCGAACCGCAATGATATCGGCTTGCAAGCCCGGGCTAATGGCGCCGACTTCATGACTCATCCCCATGTGATGGGCCGCAACACGGGTGGCCGATTGAATTGCCTGCATCGGTGCCATACCGTGCTCGACCATGATCTCGAACTGCCAGCCACCCATATCATGTGGCAATACGCCGGCATCGGTGCCGTAGAGGAGCGTGACGCCTGCCTTCACTGCCTTTCTGAAGACACTTCGCTGTGCCTCAGTGGTCGCCAGGTTGCGTTCTATAAATACCTCGGGGTAGCCGAGCTCGCGTCCCGTGGTGTCCGTATAGGTACCGTTATACACATCCATTGACAAAGCAACGCCCCGCTCGGCTGCCAGCCTAATGGTCTTGTCTGATAACAAGGATGCGTGTTCAAGCGAATCGACGCCTGCCAGGATGGCGTCACGTCCCGATTGATCGCTATGAACATGAGCAGTGACTTTGACTCCATTTTTTTTGGCGACGGCGACGACAGCCTCAATATCATCTTGATGCATCTCAGGTGCGCCAGGTGCGGTGCCCATTGAGAAGACAGCGCCCGACGCAATCACTTTTAAAAATTGCGCGCCTTTATCGATAGCAGTTTGTGTTCGTTTTGCGAAGTCTTCAGGTGTACGGGCGATGCCTTGCTGCGATTCAGCCGGTATTTTTTCTGGCGGTATTTCAGGGAAGGTGAGGTCGCCACCGCCCCCCGGTATGGTGAGATAAGGTCCGGCAGTCTGAATGTTAGGACCCTGCGCTAAACCCTCGTCAATCAGCGCCTTTGCCGTGGCTACCGCGTCAGGAAACCAGGCACCGACATGGCGAACCGTGGTAAAGCCGCTCTTAAGCGTGATCTCTGCATTTTGCAGTATGAGTTCGAGGTTATCGCGTGGCGATCGCCGTGCGTAGATACCGTAGTCGGCCGCATCCTCGGGGTTGGCGTCAAAGTGAACGTGGGTGTTGATCAGGCCAGGCAGGCAGGTGTAATCCTGTAAGTCGATATCGGGCTCGGCCACGACTGCGCGGGAGGCGTTGTCTACCGCTGTGATAACGCCTTTATCGATTCGTACCCGTCGCGCACCGAGTACTGTGTCAGACAGACCGTCAATTAGGCTGCCGCAGTGAATAATGATGGACTGACTCTCCGGTTCGCTAATGCTCGAGACGCCTGCTGCAGCGGTTAATGGACCCAAGCTGGGGAGGGCGAGTGCTGCAATTAATAACGCTGAAGACCAAATCGTGTTCATGTCGTTTCCGCATCAAACTAGTCAGTAGCCTAACTCAGCCCATGGTCTTTTATAACTGCGTTTTAAGCGCAGTGACCGGCGCGCTACTGCTGGTTGGCAGGGGTCAGTCCTTTGTAAGAACATGGGCTACGTGTCGCTGAGCGAATCAGAAGCGAAGGGACGTCCCGAATGTTGCGGCGTTAAGTGTCTGTTCGATATGGATTTTGGAACTGCCTAATGGTGCCCAGAAGAGG
>JABIZW010000042.1 GCA_018666295.1 Halieaceae bacterium | reverse complement strand
TGTGCCTGACGCCATCACTCAAGCGTCGCTAGTGACTCAACTTCATATTATTAATGAGAGCCTTAAGCGCTTGTACGGTATTTCCCAACCCAAGATCGCAATGCTGGGACTGAATCCGCATGCCGGAGAAGGCGGCCATTTGGGTCGAGAGGAAATTGACGTTCTGGTGCCCGCAAGAGACGCTGCACGCACTGACGGGATACAGGTGAGCGGCCCACTGCCCGCAGATACCGCATTTATCACGTCAACCGTCGCCGACGCCGATGTAGTTTTCGCGATGTTTCACGATCAGGGTTTGCCGGTGCTTAAAGCCCGCGGCTTCGGCGCATCGGTCAATATCACGCTGGGACTACCCACCATCCGTACGTCGGTGGACCATGGCACGGCTCTGGATCTTGCAGGCTCGGGAAAGGCCTCAGCCGACAGCATGATTACTGCGATAGCCGAGGCCATCATCTGCACAGGTCACACCGCGTCAAGACAATAACAACAGCAAGCGATCCAACGTCTTCTGGTTTTCTGAAATCAATCGATCGGCAATGCGCTTAAGGTTGTCAATGTTAGTGCTCGAGGCGTCATCCATATCGTCGTTTGCCTCGTCGAGCGAGACCTGAAGCCTGAAGTACATGTCCCCTAAAAACATCTGCATTTGATGATTTGCCGCCTTCGTCGCACCGTCAAACATACAGTCCAGTAATGGCATCACCCAACCCGCCTGCCCCCAATCCTTCGCCGACGCGTAAGGGATAGGTCGTACCAATTCACCGGTCCCTAAGGACACCACTAAAAGCGGCTCGCCTGGGTAGAGTTTTAGCGCCTCAGCATAGGCTGAAACGACAGGGGAGTTCACAAAAACACCGCCATCGACCAAGGCCCGAGCCTGTCCTTGCACGCTGATCAATGCTGGTTCGAAATAGGTGGGTGCGGCACTGGTTGCTCGTGCCGCATCACGGCACAAAACGGCCTCATGATCCGGGTGCCAACTCTTCAAAAACAAGGTTCGCCGAGCTTCAATATCGTACGTGGTCACCATGGTCGAACCCAGAGTATCTCCTAAGCGCGTCCGACCATAATATTTCCTGAGTGCTCCTTCGAGCGGCTTTGCGGAATACAACTCATCGAGCACACCGCCCGCAGAACGGATATTTCGCCACACCGTTTTTTTGAAAATTTTAGCGCCACTGTTTTCGAAAAACGCGGCCAAATCATGTGCTGAGTATTTTGGGCGCCCCTCTTCATCTTGCTGCGCAATTCCAAGAGCCGTAATACCCCCTGACGATGTGCCCACACACAGATCAAAAAGTTCAGCAATGGGCTTGCCCGATTGAACCTCTAAATAATCAAGTACGAGTGAGGGAATAATGCCTCGTATACCACCGCCGTCAATCGAGAGGATTTTACGCATAAATAATTATTCCCACACCTTATTGTTCCTAGCAACTTAATATATTATTAATATTATCTTGAAGTTTATTTTTATTAATCGTAATAATACACCACGACAAAAACGACAAAGAGAATTTAATAAATGTCAGCAGAGTTCAGTCTTGAATCAATCTCCCGATCAAAAGCCGCCGCAAATAATGCTGTGAAGTCATTAACCGTCGAGCAAATCGAACGTGCAATCGCGAATTTATCAGCCGCGGCTAAAATAGTGCAGCAACGTGATGCGCTCAAAGCGCAGCGGAAAAAAGAAGTCGCTGTCAAAAAACTCAAGTCCATGATGAACGAACTCGGAATTTCTGCGGACGATATTGCCGATACTTCGAAGGCTAAGCCGATAAAGCGGAAGTCGACGGGTCCAAAGAAGGTCAACAAGGTCGCCCCTAAGTACCAGATCACGGTTAATGGTGTGGCGCATCAATGGACCGGCCGTGGTCGTACACCGGTTGTCTTTAAAGACCACGTGGCGCAAGGTGGCGCGCTCGACGACTGCCTCATTTAGCGCGAGGAAATCGCGTGCGCAAAGACGCTCGTAGAGCCGATACAGTGCGTCCAAAG
>JABIZW010000043.1 GCA_018666295.1 Halieaceae bacterium | reverse complement strand
GTGAGTCCTTGAGCATCATGCGTTGACAGCCGAATCACAACGCGATTGTAGACGTTCTCCCAATTGGGATGATGGTCCGCTTTCTCCGCCAGAAGGGCGACGCTGTTCATAAAGCCCCAAGCGTCAATGAATCCTCTAAATTCAAAATCTCTTCGTATAAATATTCCCTCGAGTCGCCACTGACTGTGCGTCGTTTTTAGCGCGTACTCGATTTGCACCTTACTCAGTGCCTTCATTGTGACCTCGACGTCTCAAATTTATACCGCACTCGAGATGATCTGTGTACGGAAACTGATCGAAAAAAGCGAGCGAAATAATGTCGTGACTCTCAGCAAGTTGACCTAAATTATCAAGCAAAGTCAGTGGGTTGCAACTTATATATAGAATCTGATCGAACTCGCTGACAAGCGATAGCGTTGCACTGTCCAGACCCGCCCTCGGGGGATCAACCAGGACGGTCTCAAGATCGTAGTCAGCAATGGGGGTGCTGAGCGCCTTGAGTCGTCTGAACTCGCGGGTTCCGCTCAGTGCTTGGGTGACTTCTTCGGCCGCAAGTCTAGCGAACTCAACGTTGTTGACGTTGTTGAGGCTCAGGTTTTCTGAGGCCGCGCGCGTCGCCACTTTGGAGACCTCCGTTGCAAGAACGAATCTGAACTTCTCCGACAGTGGAATTGTGAAGTTCCCGATACCGCAGTAAAGCTCTAACAAATCGCGTGTTGAGGGGGGGGCTTGGTTACACGCCCACGTGAGCATCGACTCGTTAACGCGCGCGTTGGGTTGAATAAACGCTTGTTCGGGCTGTTTGTAGTGAAAGGTCTTGCCCTGTACCGTCAACGTCTCGGTCAGCCAGTCACGATCGAGCACAACCTTCTGACCCCGTGAACGTCCCACCACCTGTAGCGCAAGTTTGGAGGACAAGGCTTTCGCTGCCTCGGCCCATTCGTCACCCAGCTTTCGGTGATAAATGAGCGTGACCAGAATATCGCCCGATAGGGTTGACAAAAACTCGATTTGAAACAGCTTGTGTCTCAGCTCGGCGTCGTTCTTGAGCGCATCACGTAGGACAGGCAAGAGTTTTTGTATCGACAGACTTGCAAACGGAAACGTCTCTATGATCACGGGTTCTTTGGGCTTCGCGCGATCGAACATGACGAAGTTGAGATCGTCACCCTCGTGCCATACCCGAAATTCTGCCCGCATACGAAACGCAACGGTCGGCGACCGATAGAGACTCGGAGGAGGTGCCCCGAGCGCCTCAAAGCTGGGCAAATAGCGCGCCACTTTCCGTTCTAACAACGATTCGTAATGCTCGGGTTGATAGTCGTTAGGCAGCATTGATCTACAAACAGTTTTTAGGTTTGGGCAGCCCAGCAATCCGACTCGCAAGCCGAGTAGGGGAGCCAGGAAATAGTGACATGAGGTAGATGCTGTTTCCCTTTTGGGGTCCCAGGTTGATTTTTGTGTATTTCACAAGTGACCGATTGGCGGGCGAGGCGTCAAATTCTTCGTAATAGGCCCTGAGCAGTTCTATGATCTCCCAGTGTGCCTCAGTCATTGCTATGCCCTCGCTTTCAGCCAACATCAAAGCGAGCTCTTTGTTCCAAGCGGTGCGGTCCTTTACGAACCCGTGCTTATCCAGCAGTATCGGTGATAGCGGTGTGTTCACGTCAACCCCAACTCACAACAGCGTTAGGCGACAGAGTGTATCGCACCCATTCGTGCTCACTGATGAGTGGAACCTCTGTTTTAGCCCATGCGGCTTCACTGAGCTTATCTTCGTGTGAGAGACGAACGACCTGACAGCCGAGTTGAGACAGCACCTCTGCATCCGATGGACAGCATCGGATATCTACCAGGATCACAACGTCTGACGCAATCATGAGCGTCATGGCGCCGCTTAACTTCTCACGTTGATTGATCAAATGAACGCGCATTAGAAGGTCACCACATGCGTCGCTACGGTCACAAGGTCACCCACAGCGCGGACTGAGATGGGCTGGCACTCAAGAACACTCTCCAGTGGGAGATTTTGTGCGGTGGGCTCAACGTAATACACGTCTTTAACATCATAGAGCGGTAAGGATTTTAATAGCTTCGACAAATCTGTCTGTCCTTTGGGAACCTCGTTCAGCGGTGTGAGGTAGCTCAGACCGTCTTCTAAAAAGAGGAGGCTGACGCTCTGACTGAACGCGCCTGCCGCCATCACTGCATCGATTGCAGGGTCGCTTGCAAGCCCGTGTTCATAGGGCGGACTTGTAATGATAAATAACCAGTGAGCAGGGCTAACCAAAACTAACGACCTTGTGACTCGATAGGCCGGCTTCGATCAGTTCGCCCAGTCCCTCTACTTCAAAATCCTTGTCTGGCGCAAGAGCAAACGTCTCAGCGGACGCACTGCACAATATTAGACGCACTCCAGCGAGTGCCTTGAGCGCTCTCCACGCCGCTGCCTGCTCGTCTAAGGCGTGAAGGACGCCTCGTCCGAAGAAGAACACCTTTTCAACGACGACACCTTGTGTGTGAGCTGCCTTTGCAAAACGAAGCGCTGGCTGCGTACTAAAAGGCGCATCTTTAACGAGAAGCGAGAGCGTGCTCATTCGAAAATAAAAAACCCCGGCGTGCCGGGGTTTGAGTCATCTAAACCAGAATTAATCGTCGCCACCGAACACGCCAAGTAGGCTAAGCAGGTGCACAAACAAGTTGTAGATATTTAAGTACAGTCCCACCGTCGCTCTAATGTAGTTCGTTTCGCCGCCATGAATGATTCGACTGGTATCGTACAGTATCAAGCCAGACATAATCATCACAACGACAGCGGAGATGGTCACCGACAAAAGGGGTATTTGTAGGAAAAAATTAGCCAACATCGCAACAATAGCGATCATCAATCCAGCAAACAGGAATCCGCCCATAAATGAGAAATCGCGTTTAGACTGGAGTGCGTAGGCGGATAGACCAAAGAAAATAAGCGCGGTACCACCAAGCGACTGCATGACCAGGCTCGGACCGCCAGGCATCGCCATGTAGTGATTCAGTATCGGACCCAGACCTGCACCCATTGCGCCGGCGAAGGCGAAAATAGCAGGCAAGCCCTTAGCACTGTCTGCCATTCGATTGACCACGAATAACAATACAAAACCGACTAACGTAAATCCTAGTCCGGCCATAGGGGAAAGGTTAAGGGCCATCGAAACGCCCGCGGTCACAGCACTGAATGCCAAGGTGAGGCCGAGCAGCATGTACGTATTTTTCAGAACCTTGTTGGTTTCGAGTGTCTCTTCGCCAAAGCGCGTGGGCGCCACGTCTACTCGTCGTTCTGCCATGATTGTGCTCCTTTTAGGTTCAAACCCTCGTTGAATAGATAATAGAGGTGAAGGACTGCATGTCCAAGGCTAAATAACTAATTTGCGACACCTTTTACAAGAACCTCGGCTCTAAACGTCAAATTACCGATGACAAAGTTGTTGCGGGCGTCGTCCATCGAGACCTCGGTGCGCATCAGCGCCTCAGGCGACGACGGACTGATTGCGGATACCTCAGCGATGGATGTAATACTTTGAAGTGACAGACCTGCAGACCGTGCCAATACATCGAGTTTGCGTGTGGCGGACTTGACCGCGTGTTCTAAAGCCGATTCTTGCGCTTGCCCGCTCGTTGACGAATCGAATTGAGGTGGACTAATCTGCGTTGCACCTGCTTCTGTCAACGCGGTGAGTACCTCACCAACAGCCTCAAGATCGTCCGTTTTAAAGGTCAGCGTACGAGTCACTCTGTATCCCGTAAATACTTGCTGTTCGGTCTGTCGGTTCCATCGGTACTCGGGTTGCAAGGACAGAGCGCTAGTGTCCAAACTGTCGACGACGACTGAGTATGAGTCCAATGCGGAGAGCATCGTGGCCATCCGCTGTGAAACGCGCTTTTGTGCGATCGCCCCATTTTGGTTGATCACGGAGACCTGGGCACGGATCGAGGCTGTGTCTGGCGATACGAACACGACGCCCTCGCCACTGGCTGCAATATGTGTGGCCGCCGCTACAGTGGGTGATGTAGCAAGTACCCAAATTGCGAAAGCGACTGCCACGAACTGTCTTAAGGCCTGCATTTGCTGTTCTCCTTGTGAGTAAAACTTAGATGCACAAGTTTGATAAAAGTTCCGGCGAATCGGTCCTCTCACAGTATTATTTTGTTATGGTTTTGAGGCTTACCTCGGAGTTCATTTATGAAAAATCAGTCCTTATTCTTGTCCGCGTTCCTAATATCGGCCTCACTCACATCGGGTATCGCGGTGGCGCAAGACGTGACTTTCGAGACCAAAGATGTCGAAATTTCCAAGGTCTTACGCGATGACGCGCTCAACGGGACGCACGCTTGGGATCTTGTCGAGAGCCTCACGACCGAGGTGGGTCCAAGACTTGCAGGGAGTGAAGCCGAAGCGCGTGCGCGCGATTGGGCCGTTAAAATTCTGAGTGATTTTGGGTTTGAGAATGTCCGTGTAGAGCCCTTTATGATTGAGGGCTGGCGTCGTGGCGAGGAAACCGCGGCGGTTGTCTCACCGTTCCCACAGAAATTGGCGATTACCTCGCTGGGCAACAGCGTCGCCACCAACCCCAGCGGCATTGAGGCCGAGGTGGTCTTATTTGAGTCGCTAGCAGCGCTAAAGGCGGCTGACGATGGTTCGTTGGAGGGCAAGATTGCGTACGTGGGGCACGCAATGCAGCGGACTCAAGATGGTTCCTCTTATGGACACTTTGTTCGTCTACGATCAGCAGGCGCGGTGGAAGCCGGGCGCCGAGGGGCTATCGCGGCGTTGATTCGGTCCATCGGTACAGACAGCCACCGAATGCCACACACTGGGAACATGAGCTATTCAAGCGATGTTACTCCGATTCCAATTGCTGCCTTATCGAATCCCGATGCTGATCAGTTAGAGCGCATGGCACAAAGGGGACAAAAAATTCGGATTGCACTCACCCTCACGCCGAGTCACACCGGAGTGGTGGAGAGTGGGAATGTGGTTGCCGAGATTCCAGGGACCGATTTGGCGGACGAAATTGTGGTGATCGGTGGTCACTTAGACAGTTGGGATTTGGGTACCGGCGCGGTTGATGATGGCGCGGGTGTTGCGATCACAATGGAGGTCCTCAGGCGCATTCGTGATTCGGGACTAAAGCCACGCCGAACAATACGACTTGTGCTTTGGGGGGCAGAGGAAGTAGGCCTTCTGGGTGGTTACGCCTATCTTGACAAACATCAGGCCACGCTTCGAAAGCATGTTATAGGCACGGAGAGTGACTTTGGTGCGGGTAAAATCTGGAAGATCACGCGAAGCATCAGTAAAGATGCCGAGCCGGTCGCTGACAAGATTGCGGAGCTCGTCGAGCCACTGGGAATTGCAACAGGGAGTAACGATGCGCGATCGAGTGGCCCGGATCTTACGCCGATGAATGCAATGGGATTCCCCGGTTTCCGATTTGTTCAGGACGGCAGCGATTACTTTGACCTTCACCATACGCCCGACGATACCCTTGATAAAATTGACCCAAGTGCGCTGGATCAAAATGTAGCGGCCTATCTTGTTTTTGTTTGGATGGCAGCAAACAGCAACGTAAG
>JABIZW010000044.1 GCA_018666295.1 Halieaceae bacterium | reverse complement strand
GTGGACATGCCACCCATTGCATCAAAATCAACCTTACCTACCAGATCAAGACCTTGAGTGTCTGTACCAAATGCATTGGTAAAGAACCGGAACTGAGACAGATCATCGAGCCCCACGAAATCTTGGCGATCGATGAAGCCACCGGCGTCTAACCCTGTCAATGCCAAACCAACCTCTGTGTAGCTATCGCCATTAACTGCGTTAAGCGCGTCGAGGAAGTTAACGTTTGCGCCCAAAGCGATCCGATCGGTCACCTTAATGTTGTAGTAATCCAAGGTGAATGAGAAGGCGTCAATGTCAACGGCTATACCCAGTGAGTAGTTATCCGCATCCTCTGTACCCAGCGCTGGACGGACACCAGTTTGGCTTTCAACAAAGCCTGCCGCCAACTGACCCGCCGCTGAATTGAGGGGCAATGTGCCCTGGTCAACCAGTGTTGGTACACCATTGATGTTCTGGTTCTGGGTTGTCACATTCGTGATGCTCGCCTGACCAGACGTCGGTGCGTGGAAGCCTGTTGAGCGCGAAGCACGGATACGAACGTCATCACTGAGGCGATAAATACCCGCAATTTTTACATTCGTTGTATCGCCGAAGACACTAAAGTCTTCGTAACGAACAGCTGCCTGCACAGTCAAGGCATCGGTAACGTCCGTCTCCAGGTCAATGTAAAACGCAGTGCTGTCTTGCGACGCAGAGGTGTCTCTTGGGAATCCACCAAACCCATTTGAGCTTGAAGAGAATCCTTGAGCTGCTAACGGCCCCAACGCATAAGATGCTGGATCACCCGCGGTCAGATCGAACTCTTCTTCGCGGTATTCCGCACCAAATGCAACGTTGAGATCAGAAGCAAAACCAGCATCAACTGTCTTCACAAAATTGGCGTTGATTACCGTTTCTGTCTGCTCATAACCACCGGGCGTAAAGTCACGCGGTGTATTTGGCCCCAGTGACGCATTGATCGTGTTACGGATAAAGTATGTCGTCTTGTTAGAACCTGTCTGAGCACTCAGGTCATAGGTCAAACCACCCATGAGAGAAACGTCACCTCGAACACCCACTGCGATCGCTGAATCTTCGTTGTCACCACCAAATCGTGGCACAAACCCACCAGGGATGGTCTCGATGAAAGAGAAACAATTTGCATCAGCCGTAACCGCCGCTAACAAACCTGCATCTGGAATGACACCGTTGTTTGTCAACGGAATACCGTCGATACAACTAGAGCCACCGTCCATATCGCCGACAAGTACCGAAGCGACTGCGTTGTCAGCAGACGATGCAAGACCTGTTAGAGGATCAACCTGCGGTCCTCTGTAGACACCACCGCGCTGACCACCACCTGAACCATTGCCCACGACATTTCGGTAAAAGAAGCCACCGGTGACGGTTCGCTCTGCGAAGTTACCAAACGCATAGAGCTCAGTTGAATCGTTGAGTTCGATCGCTGAGTTGAAGAACAACTTCACATCGTCATCAACATCGGGAGAACCCCAGTACTGGGTGGCTTCTGATGTATAAGAGTTGATGGTTGCGAAATCAGATACTGGCGCATAACCGCCTGCGATCGCTGCCTGTACGTCATTACGCGGCGCCGCACGAACTGTACCTTCAACATCACGCATCTCACCTGTGATATTCAAAAATCCGTTATCACCTAACGGCATGCCGAGGTTTGCTGAAATCATGTAATTGGTGCCGTCACCTTCGAACATCTCGCCGTAGCGCGTGACCACTTCAAAGCCCTCGGCGTCGTCGCGAAGCAGGAAGTTCATTACACCTGCAATTGCGTCAGAGCCATACTGCGATGACGCGCCGTCACGAAGTACTTCCACCTGCTTGAGTGCAAGTGACGGTATCGCTGACAAATCAACACCTTGAGCGCCGTCGGAAATACCACCACCCAAGAAAGAGATCACAGAACCGCGATGACGTCGCTTACCGTTCACCAACACCAATGTGTTATCCGGTGACAAACCACGAAGGTTTGCAGGGCGAACAATGGTTGCCGCATCCGAAATAGGCTGTGCGTTCACATCGTATGAAGGAACCGATGTCCGCAACATATCTTGGATGTCAGTCGAGGCGGTGTCACGAAAATCGCTGCCGCTAATAACGTCAACAGGTACCGGGGAGTCAGCAGCAGAACGATCTGCAACGCGTGTACCCGTAATGATTACCTCTTCGATTTCACCGTCTTGGGCAAGTACTTGGACCGGTAAGCCCATTGCAACAGGCACGGCCAGCGCCAAAATTGCAGCTTTCTTTCTTGAGAAAAATTTAGTCACATTCAATCTCCTGTAGATTTTTGTGATTTGCTTATATTCGTGCTTAAAAGTGGCTTATCAAAACACGGCACACAGACGTGGCATCGCTTTGATAAAACCCCCGGGGAATAGATGTGCATTTCGAGGGGGCCGCGGAGTGTACACGACTTTTACCCCGCCAGATCACCGTTTTCGCGGCAAAAATGCGGACAACCTTGTTGAAACGCCGGAAACGGCGCCAATTAGTCCTAAGCGCTTTGTTCCTTCCAGTAGGCCTCAACCGTTTGAGCACCGAAATCAGCGATGGCTGCAAAAAAAGTATCGGGATCAGCGTGCCGCATCTGCGCCAAGCCCATTTCCATTTCTTTGGCATAAATATATTCCGGCGTATCTGCATTGACGGCATCCCAAATGCAGGTGGCGCAGTCCATGGGGTCATCTCCCGAATCAATGACCGCATCTGACACACCCCGCTTGGAACCGTCACCCGCCAGCGCGTTTCGAGACACGTCGGTCGCGACCGACCCTGGCAAGATATTCGTGACCTTAATATTGTGGCTTCGATCGACTTCGGTTCGCAGCGCGTCCATGTAACCAATAAGGCCAAACTTCGCCGCGGAATAAGCTGTTCTTAAGGGTGCACCGATTCGACCGGCAACCGAGCTGATTGCGACGATATGACCACCACCCGCGTCAGCCATGCGTGACAATTGAAGCTGCGTCAGCCAAATAGGCGCGATGAGGTCAATGTTAATCAGCTCGGTATAAATTTCGGGCTTGGCATCGATCGCTAAACAGCGCTGACTGATACCCGCATTGTTGACCAAAATATCAACACGTCCCTGCCACCCCCAAGCCTCTTCTACCTTGTGTGCCAGCGCCTCGAAATCGGTCACCTCAAACGGTAAAACCAGACAATCGACGGCAAGCTCTTCAGCAAGCGCGTCCAACGCCTCGGTTCTTCTTCCCGACAATATAAGCTTTGTATCGTGCTGAGCAGCTGTCTGCGCCAGTGCCTTACCAATCCCTGAAGAGGCGCCCGTTATCCAAATCACCTTGTTGGTCAAATCTGTCACGCATTGCTCCTTTTTTACTTTTTCGTCTCGAGGACTGTACTGACTTTCTGACGTCATGACAGCTCTCTTTTCACTCAGTAGTGCAGGCCTACATCAGTAGGGTATGTCGGGTTGATCGTGTCGCACGATAGGATGGAGTACCGAACGACGCATTTTGAGAAGGCTGTAACAGCCTCTGGCGCGTATAGATGAAGCATTCCCAAGGACGCACATATGTCAGACCAACGACCACTCGCAGGACTTCGTGTTGTAGAGCTCGGACAACTTCTCGCCGGCCCCTTTACCGGGACCATACTTGGCTACTTTGGTGCCGAAGTCATTAAGGTAGAACCGCCCAGCGGCGACCCTGTTCGCCAATGGCGAGAAGTCAGAGACGGCACATCGCTTTGGTACCACTCTCTAGGACGCAATAAGAAAAGCGTCACTCTGGACCTTAAGTCGGAGCGCGGTCAGCAAGTCGCGTTTGATCTCCTTTGTAAGGCGGATGTAGTGGTCGAGAACTTCAGACCCGGTGCCATGGAAAAGTGGGGGCTGGGTCCAGAGGACATCAAGTGCGAAAATCCGGGGGTTATTTATGCGCGCATCTCTGGCTATGGACAGACCGGGCCATTCGCACACAAACCCGGTTACGCGTCCGTGACCGAGGGCTACGGTGGATTTCGATACATTAACGGTGAGCCGGGTGAAGCGCCTGTCCGGCCTAATATTTCCCTGGGCGACACCGTGGCCGGCATACACGCCGCATTGGGAGTCGCACTGGCGATTATTCAGCGACACCAATCCGGTGAGGGGCAGGTCGTGGACGTCGCACTTTATGAGTCAGTGTTTAATTTGCTGGAGGGAATCATCCCCGAGTTCGATGGTGCGGGAGTTGTTCGCGAACCATCCGGCAGCACCATCACCGGAATTGTTCCCACCAACACCTACCTTTGTGACGATCAAAAACACGTGGTTATCGGCGGCAACGGCGATAGCATTTTTAAGCGCCTCATGACCGAGGCCGGACGATTGGACATGGCTGAGGATCCTGAGCTTGCGCACAATCCGGGCCGAGTTATTCATCAAACGAAGATTGACCAGGCACTATCGGACTGGTGTGCTCAACACAGCTCGAGGGAAATTATTGACACGCTGGAGGCAGCGAGAGTCCCAGTGGGGCCTATTTACAGTGTTCAAGACATGATGGACGATCCCCACTACAACGCGCGCGGTATGTTTGAGACCGTCGAGATCGATGGCAAGCCTCTTAAGATCCCGGCGATTATGCCCAAGCTGTCGCGAACACCTGGAGAAACTCATTGGCCAGGGGCTGCGATCGGAGAGCACAACAACGAGATTTTAGGCGGCCTGTTGGGACTCTCCGACGAAGAGATCGCGGCACTCTAAACGCCGCTCATCAGGGCACAAAAAAAGGGGACGCATGCGTCCCCTTTTTAGTGGCGAGTCACCGTACTAAAAGCGGTACGTCACATCCAAACCGTAGGCGTCTCGTGCCGAAGGATGATTGAATGTACCGCCGAACTCGGGCGCCGGAATCACTTCTTGTAAGTATTGCTCGTCGGTAATGTTGCGGCCCCACGCCGTCACAGTCCAATCCGCCGCTTCAAGGCTGATCCGCGCGTCCACTGTAGAGTACGAATCGCGAGCCGACTTAGAAAAGTCAGCGTTGAACCCTGGCGCAAAAAACGCATTCCAAATCGTAGGCGTTTGCTCACCCTGAAGCGTGTGGAAATGGGTCTGTCCTACCCGCTGATAATCGACACGTGCGACCAACTCGACGCCCGACCACGCTGAACTCACCCACTGGACACCCAAGTTACTACTGTTATTGGGTGCTTGTGGGACGTCATTTCCGACCGAAAGGGGACGATTCCTGTTCTCTAAAATCTCCGAGTCTAAGAAGCCCGCACCACCATAAATCGAGAGATTCTCAGTCACCGCAAAGGTCGCATCGACCTCAAAGCCACGAATCGTTAACTCGTCGATGGTCGTGACCGTTCGCAACAGACCAAACGGTCCTGCAAAGAACTCAAAGAACTGGTTGTCGTCGACATCAGTCTTAAAGACGGCGGCGTTAACGCGAACACGTCGGTCCATGTACTCGGCTTTCACGCCAAGCTCGATCGACCTGGATATTTCTTTGTCGTAGTCATCCGTAATTTGCAGCTGCGCATCGACCGCTTCACCCGGGCCTCCAAAACCCGAGTTAAACCAGAAATTCAGCGTGTCCGATGTGCCAACGCTATTGAAACCACCGGAACGGAATCCCATACCGTAAGAGGCATACCAATTGATCTGATCAGAGGCCGCCCAACTCAAGGTTACCTTTGGCTGAAACTGATTGAAGTCCGCACTGCGATCCGCTATTGCGCCGCCCGCCAATGCTGGGTTGATGGGTAAGGGTGCAAAGTTCGCATCAACAAGGTTGACGTTCAGACCCGAGTTATTAACGTTGGGGACCTGATTGTCGACTGTTCGCTCCTCGCGATCGTAGCGTGCAGCCAGTGCCAGCTCCCAGGTGTCTGACAGATCAAACTCCATTTGCCCATAAACCGCCATGACATTGGTATCGAACTTATCCCAGAACAAAAGATCCGTTGGGTTCGGCCCGGTTGCCGGCACATAAGGCTGCCTGAGGAAGCCGTTTCCAGTATCGGCACCATACGCCACGACAACCTCTCGCTCGATCTCAGCCCAATAGACTCCGGCGATCCAACGCGTTGATGACTCGTCGCTCGACACCAAGCGTACATCGACGCTCATGTCTTCTTGGTTGCGCTCCTGATACTGATAACCGTCACACGATGTGGGCGTGTAAGGACCGTAAACGCCCGCGAAATCATTAGCGGGGTCACCTGAGGGCAGCACCAGGAAGGGCGCGGCGGCAGGGCCAAAAAGATCCGTTCGGGTAAAGCTGTTTAAGGTCGCCCGGTCGGTTTGACACTGGGGCGTTAGCTCATAGCCGTAAAAGGTCGCTGACGTACCATCCGAAAGAAGGTACTCCTCCAGGTCGGTGTAAGCGAAGCTTGCGATCAAATCCATACCGTCCATGGCGTAGTCAGCTTTAACCGAGAAATCAGTCGTCGTTTGCTCGTTTTCACCCGGGACGTTAAACGTGAAGTTAAAGTCCAATTGGTTGGGGTCAGCAAAAAACGCAGGACTGCCAAATGCGTCCACAAACGCGGGGATCGCAAAAGCGGCGTTAAAGTTAATAGCACCCCCTGAAAT
>JABIZW010000045.1 GCA_018666295.1 Halieaceae bacterium | reverse complement strand
TCGTTGTCACGTTGATGCAGGCCAATGGAGGGTTCGTCGAGAATGTACATAACGCCCACTAACCCCGCTCCAATTTGCGAGGCAAGCCGAATTCGTTGTGCCTCGCCTCCCGACAGGGTCTCGGCGCTGCGATTGAGGGTCAGGTAATTTAGACCGACATCCACGAGGAAACGGTAGCGCGCTCGCAGCTCCTTTAAAATTTTGTCTGCAATTTCGCCTTCTCGGCCTTCCATTTCAAGCGCTTCGAAATAGGCGTGCGCATCGCCAACGGGCAACTCTGTGATGCTGGGGAGCGTTCGCCCATCGACGTAAACGTTTCGCGCATCAGCGCAAAGTCGCGTACCTTGGCAGCTATTGCAGGGCGCCGTGGAAACGTATTTGGAGAGCTCTTCTCGGACCCCAGATGATTCAGTGTCTCGATAGCGCCGCTCCATATTGGGCAGTATGCCCTCAAAGGCGTGTCGTCGTTTAAAGACGCTGCCTCGGTCATTGATGTACGCAAATTCAAGCTCTTCACCCTGACTTCCGTGTAGCAAAATAGCTTTGTGGTCGGCGGATAGTGCTTCAAAGGGCGTGTCAATATCAAAATCAAAGTGTTGGGCGAGTGACGTAAGAAGGTGAAAGTAGTACACATTTCGTCGGTCCCAGCCGCGTATGGCGCCGGCGGCGAGACTGGCTTCGGGGTGCGCAACCACAAGCCCCTCGTCAAAATATTGTGTTACCCCAAGACCATCACACCGATCGCAGGCGCCGGCCGGATTGTTGAAGGAAAACAGCCGTGGTTCGAGCTCGTCAATCGAGTGGCCGCACTGTGGGCACGCGTAGCGCGCTGAAAATAGGGTCTCATCGGCAGAGCCTTCCATAGGGGCGACACTGGCGAGTCCGTCGGTGAGCTCAAGTGCCGTCTCAAACGACTCCGCAAGACGCAGTGCAAGGTCGTCACGGACTTTAAATCGATCCACGACGACGTCAATACGGTGCTTCTTCTTTTTGTCGAGCTCGGGAACGTCGTCAAGGTCGCAGACAATGCCGTCCACCCGCACACGGATGAACCCTGCGGCGCGTGCCTGCTCAAAGACATGCAAATGTTCGCCTTTTCGGTCGCGCACTAAAGGCGCCAGCAGCATGAGTCGCTCACCCTCGGGCATGGCCATCACCGTATCAACCATTTGACTCACCGTTTGAGCTTTGAGGCTGATGCCGTGTGTCGGGCACTTTGGGTCACCGACTCGAGCGAACAGAAGCCGCAGGTAGTCATAGATCTCAGTGATTGTCCCCACGGTTGAACGTGGATTGTGCGACGTTGATTTCTGCTCAATGGAGATCGCGGGAGAAAGACCCTCAATATGGTCTACGTCAGGCTTTTCCATCATGGACAGGAACTGGCGTGCGTAGGTCGAGAGAGACTCCACGTAACGACGTTGGCCTTCGGCATAGAGGGTGTCGAATGCAAGCGATGACTTCCCCGAGCCGGACAATCCCGTAATCACCACTAATTTGTCCCGCGGTATGTCGAGGTCAATATTTTTTAGGTTGTGCGTGCGTGCTCCGCGAACCTGAATCGTGTCCATATTGGTGGGCTCTTTGTACGTCGGGAAGTGAATCGGAAAACCGATGGAGTATACGCTGATCGGCGAGGCTTAGACTGCGAGCACCGAGATTTGTCGCGATCATGATAATCTACACTTTTCCCGAGGTTATTCGTTTGTGACGTCTTTTTCTGCCAACGAAACACGCGCCGTCTCGATGCTTGCGACCCTGTATGTTGTGCGCATGCTGGGGTTGTTCATGGTGCTGCCCCTGATTTCTATTTACAGCACTGACATGGTCGGTGCGACGCCGTTTTTATTGGGGTTGGCGGTTGGCGCCTACGGGCTGACTCAAGCCACACTTCAGATTCCTATGGGGTGGCTGTCTGATCATATTGATCGTCGCTGGGTTATCGTGTTTGGTCTGTCGTTACTCGTAGCGGGGAGCCTGGTAGCCGCGCTGTCGACGTCGATTTGGGGTGTTATTGGTGGGCGTTTTTTACAGGGCGCCGGCGCGATTGCATCAGCCACAATGGCGTTGGTTGCGGACTATACGCGAGTTGAACAGCGCGCCAAGGCGAGCGCAATTATTGGTGGGAGCATTGCGATCGCTTTCGGTTTGGCATTGGTCTTGGGCCCAACATTTGCAAATTTCGGTGGTCTACAGGCGGTATTTGCCGCAACCGGCGTGCTCGCCCTCGCGGGAATGGGGGTCGTTGCATTCCTGCCCAAGCCACAGCGCTTTCAACGAGC
>JABIZW010000260.1 GCA_018666295.1 Halieaceae bacterium | reverse complement strand
GGATGCCGACAGCACACGTCTGCGCGCAACGGATCTGGGTTATCGCCACTTGGATAGTTTGATCGAGCGATTTATTTAACGCGCACACCTCTGAAACATCAGATCCCAAACGCCGTGGCCTAAACGATGACCGCGGCGTTCAAATTTTGTCTCCGGTCGCGACTCAGGCCTGGGAATAAATTGTTGGGGACCCGCGACATTCTGCACATTATCGTTATTTTCGAGTACCGCCATCATGTGCTCAGCATAGGGCTGCCAATCTGTCGCCAAGTGTAATCGTCCCTCAGGGGCTAAGCGTGTCAGCAACAGGTCTACGAAGTCCGGCTGAATAAGACGGCGCTTATTATGACGCTTTTTGTGCCAGGGATCGGGGAAAAAAATCTGAATAAGATCAATTGTTTGAGGTGGAATCGACTCCTCGAGAACCCGCACCGCATCCTCAGCAAAGACCTTAATATTTTCAATACCTCGCTTTTCTACCTCGGCAAATAACTTGCCAACACCCGGTTTATGCACCTCCAGACCGAGGTATCGATACGTTGGATTTTGCTCAGCCATTGCGAGCAAACTGTCGCCCATTCCAAACCCAATCTCGACAACGCGAGGTCCACTAACGGCATAGCTGTCCTCCCAGTCAAACTGCGACTCAGTGACGCTGAAGCCGTGCTTGGGGAAAACCTGATTCCAGCCCTTTTGTTGGCTGTTCGTCATGCGACCCGCACGAATCACAAAACTCTTTATCTTGCGTGACAGTTCCTGATCAGACATCTTGATCGTGACTTTTCTGGACTGCCGCAAAAAATGCACAGACCCATCCAGCTAATAGACTCAGGCCACCAAGAGGGGTAACCGCACCCAGTTGCGGAGTATCTGTCAACACGAGCAAGTACAGACTCCCTGAAAATAAACAGACACCGATTACAAAGAACGCCTGCGCACGTTGTAACCAGACACTGTGTTTATTATTGAGGGCCGCGGAAAGCGCAATCATCGCCAGCGCGTGCAGGGAGTGGTAGTGGACAGCAACTGTCCAGGTCTCTATGCGCGCAACAGAAACTCGAGACTCAAGTGCGTGTGCGCCAAAGGCCCCAAACGCGACTGCGAAGAACGCCAAAAAACAGGCTATAGCGACAACGGAGAAACGCATCAATCGAGTGGCTTAAGCAACAATCCCTGCGCGAAGTTTCTTCATGGCATTATTTTCAAGCTGGCGGATACGCTCTGCTGAAACGCCGTACTCTTCTGCAAGCTCGTGCAATGTTGTCTTAGGATCTGCCAACCAACGTCGAGCAACGATATCGCGACTTCGGGGATCTAGCGCAGACATGGCTGTAGCCAGTTGGGTGCCTTCATAAGCAACACAATCAGCCGCTTCCACCACCGTGGCCGGGTCTGCTGATTGATCCTCCAGATACTGCTGTGGAGCCTGCCAAGCCGACTCTTCATCCATATCAACCGGCATATCGAACGCCAAATCTCGACTCGACAAGCGACTTTCCATGCGGGTTACTTCCGATGGCTCGACACCCAGGTCTTGCGCAATCGCAATCGTCTCATCCTGCGTTAGCCAATGAGTTCCCGTCTTCCGACTTCGCAAGTTAAAAAATAATTTGCGCTGAGCCTTCGTCGTCGCAACTTTCACAATGCGCCAATTCTTAAGGACATACTCGTGCATCTCTGCCTTGATCCAGTGCACTGCAAAAGAGACCAATCGGACACCTTTCGTCGGATCAAAACGTTTTACCGCCTTCATCAGTCCGACATTACCTTCTTGAATGAGGTCGGCCTCTTGAAGACCGTAGCCCGAATAGCTGCGCGCAACATGTACAACAAATCGTAAGTGAGCGAGTACTAACTCTCTCGCAGAGTCTACGCTGTTGTCATAAAAAAGGCGCTCGGCTAGTTCCTGCTCTCGCTCAGCGGATAGCATAGGAATCGCACTGACAGTTTGGACGTACGCACCTAGGTTGGCGCCAGGCACCATATTTAAGATCGCGTTTGGCGTCATTGAAACTGAAGTATTTGCCTCGGTCATACCCAAAACTCCCAACATGGACCCAAATTTTAGCACTCTTGTTGTGAGAGTGCTAACTGGGCCAAAAAGTTCCTCGGAATTTAGCGGGGCTGAATTCGTGTTAAATGCAGCTGAACGGAATACCAGGCGCTGATCAATCCTAAAATAGCGCCGATCGAAATCAGCATCAATAACTCAGACAGGATTAACGAGGGTAGTGAAGGTGCCTGATCGTACAAATCAAATAAACGTTTTATTGGGGCGTCTAATATCGTCAGTGCGACACCACTGAGCAACCCTCCAGAAACACCGCCCAGCGCACCACTTAATAATCCTGTGTACAAAAAAGGCCGCCTCGCAAAGGCATTACCGCCCCCAATGAGCTTAATCACGACGATCTCATCACGGCGGGCCTCAATGCCAAGGCGCAGCGTGTTACCGAGTGTTAACACAACACCCACCGACATGACTGCCCCGAGGATCAGAGCAGTCGTCCTCAATAAATCAGTAAACGCATTCAGCCGCTCCAACCACCGACTGTCTAGAATCACTTGGGAGACCCCTGCCAGCGAACCGAGATCGACCTGCAGTTGTTCAACGCCCACAAAGCGGATATTGGCACTGGGGTAGACCCATAGCGTGTGGGGGAGTGGGTTTCGATTTAGTTTTTGGACCAAACTCTCAAGTCCTGTTGCGCTCACAAAATCCGCAAGCGCACTGTCGCGGTCGATCACTTTAACGTCAGCGATGCCTGGCTTGCGAAGAATCTCTTCGCGCAACTCGTGAGCGTCTTCAAGCGACGCGTCTTGTCCAAGCAAAACTGAAAGCTGAGGCGGCGCATCAATTTGAGAAATCTGTCCCTGTACCGCGCCGGCTAGCGATAAACCCAAACTGGGGACAGCAAGAGCCACGCCGATAACCAAAACAGTCAGAAAGCTGGCTATGGGCTCCCGAACCAGTTTATCGACGCTGATCAGCGCAGCCTGACGGTGATGGTGCGCCCAAGCACTTAGTGCTGAGCGTGGACCCGCACCTATTCCTGATGACGTCGTTTGCGAGTTACTCACTCATTGATCCCCCGCGACCCAGTACCCAGCGTAATCAATCGTCCTCGGTCGAGCGTTAATATTCGCTGCGACATTCGAGAGATCAATGCCAAATCATGGCTTGCCACAATAACGGTCACACCGACGCTATTAAACGCAGAGAAAAGCCCCATGATCTCTGCAGAAAGCTGGGGGTCTAAGTTGCCCGTTGGCTCATCAGCGATCAAGATCTTGGGCCTCGCCACAACAGCCCTGGCAATACCAACCCGTTGTTGTTCACCGCCGGATAAGGCGTCAGGCGAGGCGCGCTCTCGATCCAGCAAACCCACTTTGTCTAAGGCCGCACGTACTCTTCGGTCAATATCACGCTTTGTAAATCCAGCGATCTCTAAGGGCAGGGCTACGTTATGGTAGACCGATCGGTCGGCTAACAATTTATGATCTTGAAACACAACACCAAAATCTTGTCGGTACTTCGCAACACGCGACTCTTTTACGTTTGACAAGGGGCGCCCACCCACTGAGACCTCGCCTGAAGAGGCTCGATCGAGGAGCAGTAGAAGCCTCAGGAGTGTACTCTTACCTGCGCCAGAATGGCCGGTTAAAAACGCCATTTCGCCACTGTGCATTTCGAACGATAAATCAATCAGAGCCTCGCGATGCTCGTAGCGTTTATTCACTCGATCAAAGACAAGATCCATAGCAATTACTTCGCTGTACTGAAAAGTGCATCGACAAATTCGTGCGCATTAAAGGGTCGGAGATCTTCAATTCCCTCACCAATGCCGATGTACCGAATAGGTCGCTTTATCTGCTGACCAATGGCGAACACCACACCGCCCTTTGCCGTGCCATCGAGCTTCGTCAGCGCGATTCCCGTTACGCCCACCGCCGCATCGAATTCGCGTGCTTGCGATACCGCATTTTGGCCCGTACCCGAATCGAGTACGAGCAATGTTTCATGCGGCGCGCTGGGGTCTGCCTTTTTAATGACGCGCACAATTTTTTCCAGCTCTTCCATCAGATGAGCCTTGTTATTGAGTCGTCCCGCCGTATCCGCAAGCAACACGTCCACGTTTCGCGCGCGCGCAGCCGTGAGCGCATCGAACAAAACTGATGCGCTGTCGGCGCCCGTGTGCTGAGCAATCACCGGGACGTTATTACGCTCGCCCCACGCCTGCAGCTGTTCTACCGCTGCTGCTCTAAAGGTATCGCCCGCTGCCAACATCACCGTCTGACCTTCAGACAGGTACCGATGTGCAAGCTTGCCAATCGTTGTGGTCTTACCCGCGCCATTAACCCCAACGACTAAAATCACAAGAGGTCCGTCGGTGGGTTGGTTAAGCGGATGATCGTTATCCGAAAGCGTGGCAACCAAAAGCGCCGTCAATGTCGCCATGACTGCATCGACATCGACCGCTGACTTGCGTGGGTGAGCCTCAATGAGTTGATCGATGATGATCTTTGTGGTGGCCACACCCACATCGGCCATAAGCAACTCGGTCTCCAGGGCTTCAATGACGTCGTCATCAATCGTAGCTCTGACGCCCAACGCATTCTCTAAGCCGGACACCAACGATTGACTCGTTTGACTTAAGCCTGATGTCAGACGTGAAAACCACGACACTTGAGACTGGCCATCGTCTTCTGTGCCATCAATGTGCGCTTCTTTCGTGACTTTTTGCTTGTGTCCGAACCACTTCATACCAATTTTCACGTCCCTAAGTGAAACAAGCCGCTGCGATGAGCGCTATGCTACTTTAGTCTAACATTAGGTACTCGCATGATGAGCAAAACTCGACGCGCTCAATCCAGTAATCAGTTGCGCATTATTGGCGGCGCATGGCGCGGGCGGAAGTTAAGCTTCCCAAGCGTGGAAGGTTTAAGGCCAACACCCGACCGAGTCCGGGAAACACTCTTTAACTGGCTCACAGGTCACCTCGATGGAGCTCAGTGCTTAGACTTGTTTGCTGGGTCTGGCGCCTTGGGTTTTGAGGCGCTTTCTCGCGGCGCTCATTACTGCTGCTTCATCGATCGCAGTGACCTTGTAAACCAAGCGATAAAGGCAAGCGCGCAAACACTGGGGTGTGGTGAGCACGTGTCTGTTCTGCAACTAGACTCATCACAACCTGTTTTGCTCGATCGAGTCTTTGATGTCGTTTTTCTTGATCCACCTTTTGCCAACAACCTGACCGCGCCATGCTTAAAGTGGCTTTTAGAGTCCAGCCTACTCAGATCAGATACTCTGCTCTACCTCGAAACACCGAAGGCGGTAACGGTTCACGATGAGCGCCTGCATACGCTCAAAGAAAAAACAATGGGCGACGTTACCTGTCGATTAATGGTCCAGCGGTAATTTGGTTTGTTCTTCGTGTTTGTGTAGTCTCAGCGATCTAGTGAGGAGCACTCTCTATGCGAGACAAAACAGTCGTTTATCCCGGTACATTTGATCCCATACACAAAGGCCATGTCGATTTAGTCGAGCGCGCCGCTGTCTTGTTTGATCGAGTGGTCATAGGCGTCGCTAAGAGCTCGAGTAAAAAACCGCTGTTTACGACTGAGGAGCGGATAAATCTGACCGAGCAGTCGCTCGCCCACCTCGATAATATTGAGGTCAAGGGCTTCAGCGGACTGTCCACTGCGTTTGTCGCGGCGCAAAGTGCCAATACTGTGTTACGTGGCATCAGGACCGCGGGTGACTTTGAATACGAGCAGCAACTTGCCAATATGAACCGAGCGATGAATCCTGAGTTTGAGAGCCTCTTTTTGACACCCTCAAATACTTTGTCCTTTATTTCTTCAACGCTTGTTCGCGAGATCGCTTCAATGCGGGGCGATGTTTCAGACTTCGTCACAGGCCCCGTCCTTGAGGCGCTAAATCAAAAGTTTGACGCCTAACGCTGACAATAAGTGCAGTAAACAGTCGCTCTGCTCGATTGACGAATTTCTCGAAGACGCCGGACTTTGCAGCGCTTACAGAGATCACCGCCGCGACCATAAACCTGCAAACTCTGCGCGAAATAACCCGCCTTCCCATCGCCACCAACAAAGTCGCGAAGGGTCGTACCTCCCACCTCAATAGCGTTCGCTAAGACAGCCTTAATCGATTCAGCTAGGGCCGTGTAGCGCTTTTTACTAATTCCATTCGCAGGCCGGTCCGGTCTAATTCCCGCCATGAATAGCGCCTCGTTGGCGTAAATATTTCCGACGCCTACGACGACTTTGGCATCCATAATAAAAAGTTTTACGGCGCTGCCTCGTTTGCGAGACTGCTGAAACAAGTACTCCCCCGTAAAGTCCGCTGACAGTGGCTCAGGCCCCAAATGGTCAAGCAGCGCATGCGACTGTCCGACGAACCAATGCATGCTCCCAAATCGTCGCGGATCGTGATAGCGCAGCAACATCCCGCTTTCGAGTAAAACGTCGACGTGATCGTGTTTTCGCGGTAACTCGTTAGCCGTAGTCATGCGAAGTGAGCCCGACATACCCAAGTGAATCAGCACCGTTGCACCCGAATCGAGATCGATTAAGAGGTACTTAGCGCGACGGCGTGTCTGAGTGATTATCGCTTGACTGAGGTGCCGCTCAAAGTCCTGAGTGATAGGCCACCGCAGACGACGGTCTCTCACTATCACATTGACAATACGCTGCCCTTCGACATGCGGCGCAATGCCGCGACGGGTCGTCTCAACTTCAGGCAGCTCTGGCAAAACAACCTCCAACCGATATGCGGGCAAAAAAAACCCCGGCGTTGCCGGGGTTCTCGTAAAACGTAACGCTTACTTGATCTTACCTTCTTTGTAGACCACATGTTTACGGGCGACAGGGTCGTACTTCTTCATTTCCAACTTATCAGGCGTTGTGCGCTTGTTTTTGTCAGTAGTGTAAAAGTGGCCTGTACCAGCCGTTGAGTTCATTCGGATCTTTTCACGCATCGGTTCTTACTCCTCAAACCTTTTCGCCGCGAGCTCGGAGCTCGGACAACACGGTTTCGATTCCACGCTTATCGATAATTCTCATGCCTTTAGGCGATACACGAAGCGAAACAAAGCGCTTCTCGGACTCCACCCAAAAACGGTGATTGTGAAGGTTGGGCAGAAAGCGTCTGCGAGTGCGATTCTTCGCATGCGAGACATTGTTTCCCGTCATCGGGCGCTTTCCTGTAACTTGACATACTCGCGACATCTGTCTGTCCACAAAAAAAAGGAGCGGCAACATACCAAAGGGCTCGCGCTTAAGCAACACGAAGTCTTACACAAAGCCCAAGTTTCTGAGGCTTAGACATCGATTATTTGCAACAACAAGATGATCGAGCAGTCGGATATCGAGAAGTTGCAACGCCCGACTGAGTTTATCTGTGACCACCCTGTCTGCTGGGCTGGGATCCAAGCAGCCTGACGGATGGTTGTGCGCTACGACGACGGAGACCGCATGATGGACAAGCGCACGTAACGCAACGACACGCGTATAAACGGGTGCAGTGTCGACACTGCCGTAAAATAGCACTTCGCTGGTAATTAATCGGTTTCGAGCGTC